>CANRFH010000001.1 GCA_947629835.1 uncultured Clostridia bacterium
GATTCAGTCGCAAGATGGTATGTAATACATACTTATTCTGGATATGAAAATAAAGTAAAAACAGATCTTGAAAAAATGGTAAAAAACAGAGAGATGGAAGACTACTTCTTTGACATAGTTGTTCCAATGGAGGAACAAATTGAAATAAAAGATGGAAAAAGAAAAGCAAATTTGAAAAAAGTTTTTCCAGGATATGTTCTAATAAAAATGATAGTAACCGATGAAACTTGGTATATTGTAAGAAATACGAGAGGAGTTACTGGTTTCGTAGGTTCTGGTACAAATCCAATACCTCTTACAGAGGAAGAAATAAGAAATATGGGATTTGAAGATGTACCAATAAGAGTTGACTATGAAGTAAATGATTCTGTAAAAGTTATAAATGGCCCACTAGAAGGATTCATTGGGGTAGTACAAGAAATAAACAAAGAAAAAGGAAAAGTAAAAGTTTTAGTTTCTATGTTTGGAAGAGAAACCCCAGCAGAATTAGAATTTTCACAAGTCCAAAAAGTTTAGAAAGAAGCCTTAAAAGACTTATAAATAATTAACATTTAAAGGAGGTGCAAGAAATGGCACAAAAAGAAGTAGCAAATGTAATAAAACTACAAATAGAAGCTGGAAAAGCAACACCTGCTCCACCAGTAGGTCCAGCACTTGGTTCAAGTGGTGTAAATATCATGCAATTTGTTAAAGAATTTAATGATAGAACAGCAAACCAACCAGGAATGATAATCCCAGTTGTTATTACAGTATACCAAGATAAATCTTTTGAATTTGTAACAAAAGTACCACCAGTTGCTGTATTAATCAAAAAAGCTATCAAGATAGAAAAAGGTTCTGGTAAACCAAACAAAGAAAAGGTTGCAAAAATTACAGAAGAACAAGTAAAACAAATCGCTGAACAAAAACAAGAAGACTTAAACGCAGCTTCACTTGAAGCAGCTATGAGTATGGTTAAAGGAACAGCTAGATCTATGGGTATAGTTGTTGAATAAAATATTTAAATTGGGAGAAGTTTTAAAATAACTTCGTTAGAACCAAAGGAGGTAAAAATGAAAAGAGGAAAAAGATATCAAGAAGCAGCAAAACTTCTAGAAAAGGGAAAATTATATGATGCTAAAGAAGCATTCACATTAATAGAAAAATTCCCAAAAACAAAATTTGATGAAACAGTTGAATTACACGTAAAACTAGGTGTAGATTCAAAACATGCTGATCAACAAGTAAGAGGTACAGTAGTACTTCCAAATGGTACAGGTAAAACCTTAAAAGTATTGGTATTTGCCAAAGGACCAAAAGCAGATGAAGCAACTCAAGCAGGAGCAGACTTCGTTGGAGCAGAAGAATTAATACCAAAAATAGAGAAAGAAAATTGGTTTGACTATGATGTAGTTGTTGCAACACCAGATATGATGGGTGTAGTAGGAAGACTAGGAAAAGTATTAGGACCAAAAGGATTAATGCCAAACCCTAAATCAGGAACAGTAACAATGGATGTTGCAAAAGCCATTAGCGAAATTAAATCAGGAAAAGTAGAATATAGGCTAGACAAAACAAATATAATTCACTTAGGCTTTGGAAAAGTATCTTTCGGAGCAGAAAAATTATTAGAGAATTATAATACTGTTATGGATGCTATAATAAAAGCAAAACCAGTTGCAGCTAAGGGTCAATATATTAAAACAGTAGCAGTAACTACTACAATGGGACCAAGTATATATATAGATCAAAAATAATTGAAATAAAAATTGAATATTACCCTAAGACAGTAGGTATCTTTAAATTCAAGAATAAATCCTACCGAGGAAAATAGAAAATATGATATTTCTAAATAAAAAACTCGGAAAATCTGTCTTAGGATTTACCCGAGTTTTTAATTTTTAAATTTTAAAAAAATATAAAATAAAAAACTAGTTCACAAAAGAAACGAGTAGTGCTAGGAAGACAAGGCAAAATTCTTTAGATAGACCTAGTGGTCATCTAAAGAATATTTGACCGAAGTCTGACAACGCAATACGAAGTTTATTTTGCGAACGGTCATTATACAGGAGGTGAAACAAGGTGGCAAACCAAGCAATAATAAAACAAAAAGAAGAAGAAGTAAATAGCTTAGCAGAAAAAATGCAAAACGCTAAATTAGTTCTTTTCGCAGATTATAGAGGAATAACAGTTGAAGATGTTACAAATTTAAGATCAACTCTTAGAAAATCAAACTCTGAATACAAAATAGTTAAAAACAATATTTCAAGAAGAGCACTTGAAAAATGCGGAATAGAAGGACTAAATGAAGCAGTAGAAGGACCAACAGCTGTAATCATTGGAAAAGATGATTATCTAGAACCTGCAAAAGCAATTTATGAATATACAAAGGAACACGACTTTTATAAAATAAAGGGTGGTGTAGTAGAAGGAAAGGTTATGACAGCAGAGGAAATAGTAACACTTGCAAAACTACCATCAAGAGAAACTCTTATTGGAATGCTTGCTGGTGGATTACTTGGAACTATTTCACGTCTTGCAGTTGCAATTGACCAAGTACGTATTCAAAAAGAAACTAGTGTAGCTTAAAGTATAAGCAAAAAAATCATTAAAAATTAAAATTATAAAAATTTAGGAGGAATTTTAAAATGTCAAAAGTAGAAGAATTATTAGAAACTATCGATAGTTTAACAGTAGTTGAATTATCAGAATTAGTTAAAGGAATTGAAGAAAAATATGGAGTATCTGCAGTAGCAGCAGCTGCACCAGCAGCAGGAGCAGCAGGAGCTGCCGGAGCTGCAGCTGAAGAGAAATCTTCATTCAATGTAGTATTAAAAGAAGCAGGAGCAAACAAAATCCAAGTAATCAAAGTTGTTAGAGATGCAACAGGATTAGGATTAAAAGAAGCAAAAGACTTAGTTGATGGAGCTCCAAAAACAATAAAAGAAAATGTAGCTAAGGAAGAGGCAGAAGAATTAAAGACTAAATTTACAGAAGCAGGAGCAGTTGTAGAATTAGAATAATTCAAACAAAATATTTTAAATTAAACCTCAAATGTTAGACAATAGTTTAGCATTTGAGGTATTTTAATGTGAGTAAATATGATTGCTAAATTTTCTAGGATATGATAAAATACAGCAAAAGGGTTGGTGATAATATGGATATATTAATAAAAAACTGTAATTTAATATCTATATCAGATAAAAGAGAAAAATACGAACCAGATATGGATATATACATATCAAATGGAAAAATTGCTAAAATAGGAAAGAACATAGAGGAGACCAACAATGTAAAAGTAATAGATGCAAAAGGAAAGATATGTATGCCAGGATTAATAAATACACATACACATATAAGTATGTCAATATTTAGAGAGACCTTGGATGGATATACATTACAAGACTGGTTAAATGACAAAATATGGCCTATGGAAGACAAATTAACACCAGAAGACATATATTATGCATCACTTTTGTCTTGCATTGAAATGATTACAACAGGAACAACAATGGCAAACGACCAATACTGTATGGCAGAAGAAACAATAAAGGCAGCAAATGAGCTAGGAATGAGACTTGAACTTACAAGAACTGTAAATGATGTTCAGGAAATGCAAAGACAAAGAATAGAAGAATTAGAGAAATTAATAAAAGAATATAATCATAAATATGAAAATATCACTTTAAATATAGGAATACACGGTCTATATACAACAGGAGAAGATACTGTAAAAGAACTAATAGAAATGGCAAAAAAATATGATATGAACGTACATATGCATTTTTGCGAAAATGCACAAGAAACGTTAGATATAAAAAAAGCATATAATGTAGTAAGCCCAGTAGATGTCTTAAAGAAACATTTTACTGAGACTCATAACATTTTAGCTCACGTAGTTAAAGTAACTTCAAAAGAAATAGACGAATTAAGCAAATTAAAAGTAAATGTTTCACATTGCCCAATCAGCAATCTAAGATTAGGTTGTGGAATTGCAAAAGTTAAAGAAATGCTAGATAAAGGAATAAATGTAAGCCTTGGAACAGATGGACAAGGAAGCGGATCTAATCTAGATATGTTTGAAACTATGAAATTTACAGGCCTTCTTCAAAAGGGAGTTAATGAAAATCCAAAAAATTTAGAGAGCTATGAAATATTGAAAATGGCAACAATAAATGGTGCAAAGGCTTTAAGATTAGAAGATAGGATAGGAAGTATTGAGGAAGGAAAACAGGCAGATCTAATTATATTAGATTTAAACACAGAAACTTGTATTCCAAATGGAAATATATTTTCATCAATTGTATACAATGCAAAAGGACATAATGTTTGTCATACGATTATAAATGGTAAATTAGTAATGGAAAATAGAAAAATTGAAGGAATAGATAAAGAAAAAGTATATAAAAAGTGTATTCAGATAATAGATAGAATCCAGTAAAATTAAGGAAATTAGAAAAATAGCATCTAAAAATAACAGAAAAATATGCCCAAAATTTGACAAACTTATAAAAAGAGAGTATAATAAAGGTTACGTGATGAAAAAACGAGGTGATTTATGAAGAAAAGTATAGTAATTTCCTTATTGGCCATTACGATATTATTTGGTACTGCAATATGCAGTATAGCATCAACAGGAATAGTTACGACAGATACTTTAAGATTAAGAAAGGAACCATCAACAAATTCTGTAATATTAGACTTACTAGAAATGAATGACACAGTTTCAATATTAGAAGAAAATGACGGATGGTATAAAGTTAAAGCAAAGGTTGATTCAAATGAATATGTTGGTTATGTTGCAATGCAATATATAAAGGTACAAGAACCAACATCTGAAGAAACCGAGGCCCAAGGAAAAGAAAATGATACACAAGAAAACCAAGAAGCACCAGAAGAAAATGCAGAAAAAGAAGAAAAAGTTTTAGTAAAATATGTGAATAATAATGTAGATGTATATATAACACCACTTATAAATTCACTTGTATTAGATACAACTAAAAAAGAACAAAAAGTAGAAATTACAAGCGAAGTAAGCGGATGGTCATATATTAAAGCAGAAGATGTAGCAGGTTGGGTTAGAACCGACAGTATAACAGAAAAAGAAGAAAATGTTTCAGATTCTGAAAAAAATAATACTTCATCACAAAAAACAGGATATATTTCTGCAAGTTCTGTAAATTTCAGAAAAGAAGCAAATAATAATTCAATTGTAATAACAACATTAAAGTTAAATGATCAAGTTAAAATTCTTGAGAAAGGTACTACTTGGACACAAGTACAGTACGCTGGAAATGTGGGATATATTGCAACAAAATATATTTCAGAAAAGAAAATAACTACATCATCAAGAAGTTCTAGTACTAGAACAACTAAAAAAACTAATACAACTGTAGCAAATACACAAGAAACAAAGATAATAGCACAAAATGCAGATGCAAACGAAGTAACAAATACAGGTTCAGCAACAGGTGCAGAAATAGTTGCTTTTGCTAAAAAATATGTTGGATACAAATATGTATATGGAGGAGCATCTCCAAGCAAAGGATTTGATTGCTCAGGATTTACAACATATGTATATAAACATTTTGGATATTCAATATCACGTACAGGTGCAGCACAGGCTAAAAATGGTAAAGCAGTTAGCAAATCAGAAATGCAAGAAGGAGACTTAATCTGCTTTTCAAATTCAAGTTCAAGTAAAAAGATAGGACACGTAGGAATATATGTAGGAGGCGGAAAATTTATACACGCAGCCAATTCAAGAAAAGGTGTTATTATATCAAATGTATCAGGAGATGGATTTTACTTTGTTTGTGCACGTCACATAATATAATTTTAAGATTATAGAATTTTGCTAAAGCGAAAGGAATAAGAATGAGAAGACCGCTTATATGGATTACGGTTGGATATATAATAGGTATAATATGGGGGCTATACTTAAAAATAAGTATAGCTCCTATATTTTTTATATTTGGAGGAATTTCTATTCTGTTTATTAAAGCAAGAATTATAGATTTAAACCTTATTAAAGAATATAAATTTTTTATAATAACTTTTTTTATATTTTTAATAATTTCTAATATTCAAATAAATTTTCTAGAAAACAAACATAAAAATCTATATCAACAAATCAAAGATTCAAAAGCCGACGAGATAGAAGTTACAGGAACTGTAATTTCAGATAGAAAAGAAACAACATATAAAGCAAGTTATACAGTCCAAGTAGATGATATAAATAAAGATACTAAATATAGAAAAACAAATCTAGTAATATATACCAAAAAAGATATATATCTTAAATATGGGAATCAAATACATTTTAAAGGAACCTATGAAGAAGCAAGTACGGCTACAAACTATAAGGCGTTTGATTATAGAGAATACTTAAAAGCAAAAAATGTATATGGCATCGTAGAGGTAAGTCATGAAATAGATTTATTAAAAGACAAAAATTTAAACCCACTATTGATTATAATAAATAAAATAAGAGAAAAGATAAAATCAAACTTAAAAGAAATATTAGGAGAAAGGTCAGAACTAGCAACAGGGATTTTACTTCGGAGATATCTCTGAAATACCAGAAGAAACGGTGCAAAACTTTAAAGATAGTAGCATATATCATATTTTAGCAGTATCTGGCACTCACGTAGGATATGTTATAACAGGCATAACTATTCTCCTGAATAGAAAAAACGCCTCAAAACGAAAAATAAAAGCAATTACGGCTATATTATTATTGGTATTTATGGCAATCACAAATTTTACTCCATCAGTTGTAAGAGCTTGTACTATGTCGATATTACTATTAATTTCTCGGAATTATATATAGAAAAAATGATATATGGTCTAATATATGCTTTTCTTTGCTAATTATATTAATTGCAAACCCATATAATATACGAAATAACGGAGTACTTTTATCATTTGGAGGAACAATTGGAATCATTTGCTTTTTAAATAACAAAAATAGTTCAAATAAATTAATTACCAACACATATAAAGAAAAAATAATAAGATATATAAAAAATACAAGTTTAGTAAGCATCTCTGCACAAATCATATTGATTCCAATTATTTTATACAATTATAAAACAGTATCATTGACATTTTTAATAACGAATATTTTGACAAGCTATATAATAGGAATTATTATCATATTTGGATTTTTATTAATCATAATTTCATTTTTATCATTACCTATTGCAAACTTTCTAGGAATCTTATATAAACCTCTTATTGGCCTACTAGAATTTATAACAGAAAATACAGCTAAAATTCCATTCTCAAAAATATATCTAAAAACCCCATATATTTGGGAAATAATCCTTTATTATATTTTAATAATCTCATTTATATATCTATATAGAAAATTCCGGTAAGCAATGGATATTGCAAAAAATCAAAAAGTCATATAAAAAAATTATTGCAGTTATATTAATCATTATTCTAATCCTAGGATTATATAAAGCATCACCAAAAAACTTACGAATATATTTTATAGATGTGATGCAGGGAGACTCTTGCCTAATTCTCACAAGTTTAAATACTAGTATATTAATAGATGGCGGAGGCTCTGAGACTTATGATGTAGGAGAAAATATTTTGCTGCCATATTTACTCAGTAGGAGAATAACTAAAATAGATTATATATTATGCAGTCATTTTGATACAGATCATTGCGGAGGTATAAAGACAATTTTAGAAGATATAAAAGTAAAAAACCTGATTATATCAAAGCAAAAGGAAAACTATGAAAATTTTAATGAAATAATGCAGATTGCGAAGAAAAAACATGTAAATATAATAATTGTAAAAGCAAATGACAGAATAGTATTTGATAAAACAGCATATATAGATGTACTATATCCAACAAAAAATTTAGCTCATTCAGATATAAATAACAACTCAATTGTTGCAAAGTTGATAAGTAATAACATAAGCATACTTTTTACTGGGGATATAGAAAAAGAAGCGGAAGAAAATATATTAGATATTTACAACAAAAAAGAATTAAAAGCAGACATTTTAAAAGTTGCACATCATGGTTCTAAAACATCGTCAAGTTATGAATTTTTAAAGACAGTATCACCTAAAATTGCGTTAATAGGAGTAGGAGAGAATAATACTTTTAATCATCCAAGTGATATAACAATAAAAAATCTAGAAAAGCTAAAAGTGAAGATATATAGAACAGACAAAAATGGAGAGATAGAAATAACAGTAAACAATAAAAATGATATAAAAGTTAAAACAAATATTATTTATTAATATTTGTTTTAACTTTTAAAATAATCAATAATACCAGTATAAATTCCCCATGCAAGTTTATCTTGATAATCATCTTGAACTAAAAGATTAAGTTCATTAGGATTAGATAAAAAGCCACATTCGACTAGACTTAAAGGAATCTGTACATTATCAACAATATAAATATTACTTATAGATTTAGCGAGTCTATGATTATCAGAATTTATAGCTAAATTTAAAGCATTTTGGATACACTCAGAAAGAAGCCTTCCGTTTTCATTTTTTGCATTATAAAAAGTTTGCCATCCATCATATTGTGTTTGAGGGATCTTGTTTATATGGATAGAGACAAAGATATCAGCAGAACTTTCATTTCCAAGCTTAACTCTGTTTTTAGTATCATCTACTTTTTTTTCTCTTAAAGTATGGCTATCAATTCCATAAAGTGCATTTTCGTCTGATCTTGTAAGTATAACAGTAGAACCACTTTGTTCTAATAAATTTTGCAATTTCAAAGCAATTTTAAGATTTAACTCTGCTTCACTTACTCCACTATTACTTATAGCACCACCATCATCTCCGACCGTGTCCAGCATCTATGACTATAACTTTTCCATCAACAGGGACACTAGAAACTTGTGTAATATCATAGCTTCTCTTTGCAGTGTTATCTGAAAGATAATAAGCAAATGAGAAAAATAAAAAACATAAAATTAAAGCAAAGTGCTTTTTTCTAAACATATACATAGTAAGTATATATGCACTTTGCTTTAAATATATAACTTAAAAATTAATCAATTTTTCTTCTATTGATTGCATAAGCACTTCCAGGAGTAACTTTTGCTAAGTGTTTTACTTGTGCTCCAACTTCACCGATTTCCAAAATATTACTAAATCTAGATTTAGATACTTCGACAACACCAATTGAAATAGAAACCAAAGGAAATTCCTCTATTATGCCTTTTCTATTTGGAACCTCTAAATAACCTCTCTCTTTATCTTCTTCAGAAAAATAATTAAGTATCTTTGTATCAAATTCCAAAATAATATTTTGGCACATAGTTTCATAATTTGAATTAGAAACTAATGCAACAAAATCGTCTCCTCCGATATGCCCAACAAAATTATGATTATTATCATCTGCATTTACATTTTTAGTAATAATCTTTGCAGTTTGTTTGATAATTTCATCTCCACCTAAAAATCCATAAGTATCGTTATAGGCTTTAAAATTATCCAAATCGAAATAAAGAACTGCAAATTCCTGATTTCTAAGTAAACGTTTTTTCATTTCAGATTGAATAGGAAGATTTCCTGGTAATTTTGTAAGAGGGCTTATACCTCTATTTCTATATAAAAGCTTAACAATATTTTTAATAAGATAATAGATAGATGTCTCGTCAATAGGTTTTTTGATATAATATTCGATTTCATTTTTCAAAAGTTCTTTTTCATGTTCATTAGTTTGATTAGAACTTATAACCATAATAGGAGTTATGCTATTATCTTCGTTATTTCTAATAGCCTTACATAAATCAAGAGCATTACCATTTACATTATCTTCATCTATCATAATAAGAGATGGAACATCAAGTAAATGGTCAGTTAATTCAAGAGAACTAATTGATTTAAAAACAAAGTCTTTATCTTCCTTGAATTTACTTGAAATAACATTAATAAAATCTTTTTTATCTTCTACAACAAATATTTCATATATCATAAGTTTGAATTTTCCTTTTATTAATCAAAATTTTTGCCTCTATAAACCTGCGTACTTCCTTCAACGTCAGTTGCAGTTATAGTAACTATTACAGGAGAGCCATCAAGAGTATATCTATACATGTATTGTTGCTTGCTACCACTTTCATCACTGTATGTTACTTCTTCTGGATTATTGTTAAGTTGTTGAGTAATCTTTGAAATACCCTCTTCATCTGTAACAATAACAATTAAATCGTTTCCATCTAGGTACAACTTAACATTTGGAGGATATACACCCTTAACCTCTTGCTCCTTTGTCAAAGTATGGTTAGAAGAATTTACAGCAGTTATTGAAAGTGTATTTAAACCAGAAGGAATAGCTGTTGATTGTTCAATAATTGTATTATCTTCTCCGTTAGGATAAGCTGTAATTTCATCTTCAGAGTTCCATTTATAAGTTATATAAGAAAGTCCAGTTACATCTGATGCAGTTATCTTTATGTCAGTATTATCTATAACAGACAATTCAATGCAAATTCCATCATAAGCATATTCATGAGAAGATGAAGAAATTTTGTTATTATCATCTGTAACACTTACATACAAAGTATTTATTCCAGAAGGAATAGCTATTGTATCCAAGATTATAGATTGCTCAGAATTCTTTTGAATAATAGTATCTTCATCATCATTCCAATGGTATTTAATTATAGAAACACCGACTGTATGATTTATAGAAACAATTGCATTATTAGCTTCCTGTTCAAATGTAATTGTAGGAACACTTTCAGTTTGTGATTCTTGAGTTGAATAATTTGTGTATAAAGCATATGAACCCTCTCCTAAGAAAATTATTCCAAGAATAATAAGTGATATGCTAAAAAACCTAACAACAGACTTGATTGAGGCAGGTCCTTTACTTTTGCCTTTTCCAGTATATAGAATTTGGTTCATTTACTTTACCTCCTTACGTACAAAATTATAGCATAACAAAAAAAATTTGTAAATAAAAAATGACTTAAATTTATATTAGTATTATGTATTTTGTATAAAAATATATGTTATCTTTTTACAAGAACGATTATTTCAATATTGCAAAAAAAGGCAAAAGATAGTATAATATTTAAGTAAAATAAAAGGAACAAGTAAAAAAACACTATCTAACACCTGCTTTTGTGTCCTTGAGAAAGGAATGATAAGTAAAAATGGACGAAAATTTTAAAGTACTAATTAGCAAAGAACAACTTGAAAAAAGAATCGAAGAATTAGCAAAGCAAATTGATGAAGATTACTTAGGAAAAGAGATAACAGTAGTATGTGTAATGAGAGGAGCAGTATTTTTTACAGTACAACTAACATTAAATATGAAAACAAAATTAAAATACGAATTCATTACAATAGCAAGTTACGAAGGAACAGATACAACAGGTGAAATAACATTAATGACTGATTTAAGAGAATCAATAGAAGGAAAAGATGTATTAATAATTGAGGATATAGTTGATACAGGAAGAAGTATGAAATACTTAATAGATCATTTAAAATCTAAAAACCCAAGAACATTAAAAGTATGTGTACTTGCAAATAAAGCAGAAAGAAGAGAGATAGAAGTTCCAATAGATTATATCGGATTTGAAATTCCAAATAAATATATAGTAGGATATGGATTTGATATAGATAATAATTATAGAAATCTTCCATATGTAGCATATTTAGAGGGATAAAATATCTTATAAAAGGAAAAGATATATGTTTAATATTGAAGAAGAATTAAAAAAACTCCCAGGAAAACCTCGGAGTGTATTTGATGAAGGATAAAAATGATAATATAATATATGTAGGAAAAGCTGTTTCGCTAAAAAATAGAGTAAGGCAGTATTTTAGAAAAAATAACAAAACAGCAAGAATAGAAAGAATGGTCTCATTGATAGACCATTTTGAATATATTGTCACAGACAATGAACAAGAAGCATTAATACTAGAATGCAATTTAATAAAAAAGAATAAACCTAAATTTAATGTTTTATTAAAAGATGATAAAAGTTATCCATATATAAAGGTTGAACTTCAAGACGACTATCCAAGCATATATACAACAAGAAGAGTTCTAAATGACGGAGCAAAATATTTTGGACCTTATGCAAACCCAGGTAGTGCCAAAGAAATGGTAGCATTTATAAAAGATAGATTTAAGATAAGACAATGTAAAAATTATAAATCTAGAAAAAGAGTGTGCCTAAATTATCATATAGGAAGATGCTTAGGACCTTGCGTAAATAAGGTCTCAAAAGAAGAATATAGAAAACAGATAGACCAGATAATGTTAATTCTTGAACGGAAAAATAGATGCAGTAAAAAAAGAATTACAAAAAGAAATGGATCAGGCTTCAAGTAAGCAAAAATATGAAGAAGCGGCAATGATTCGCGATAAAATAATTGCAATAGAAAATATCTCAGCAAAACAAAAAGTATCTAACTTTTCAAATAATGACATAGATGTTATAGGAACTGCAAGAAATGATGTAGGCGTTTGTATAGAAGTATTTTTTGTACGTTCAAGCAAAATGATAGGAAGAGAACATTTCTTTTTTAATGAGCTAAAAGATTTAAATACAAAAGAGATAATATCTGGATTTATCAAGCAGTACTATATATCAAATAATAATATACCTAATAAGATAATGATAGAAGAAGAAATAGAAGACGAAGAAATAATAGAAAAAATACTGTCAGAACAAGCAAATAAAAAAGTAGAAATAAAATCGCCAAAACGCGGAGAAAAACTCAAATTTGTAGAAATGGCAAAAAATAATGCAAAAGTAACACTTGAGAACAATACAAAAGATAAATATGCGATTTTAAAAGAATTAAAAGAGAAATTAAATTTAAGTAAATTGCCAATGCAAATAGAGACATTTGATATATCAAACATATCTGGAACAAATATAGTTGCAGGAATGTGCGTATTAAAAGAACGGAAAGATAAATAAAGCATTATCTAGAAGATTTAGAATAAAAACAGTCTTTGGACAAGATGACCCAAGATGTATGAAAGAAGTTATATCTAGGAGAATAAAGCATTCAATAGAAAACGAGAAAGGCGCTTTTGGACCTCTTCCTGATTTGATATTTGTAGATGGAGGAATAACCCAAATAAATGCAGCCAAGGAAGCAATCAAAGAAAACGGCGTAAATATAGATGTCTATGGAATGGTAAAAAATGATAAGCATAGAACAAAAGCACTAATAGATGAAGAAAAAAATGAAATCCCGCTTTCTGAGAATGCAATGAATTTACTAACAAATTTCCAAGACACTGTCCATAACACAGCAATTGAGTATCATAGAAAGTTAAGAGATAAAGAAATATCTAAATCGAAGCTAGATGTAATAGCAGGAATAGGACCAAAGAAAAAAGAGCTTTTACTAAAAAAGTTTGGAAGCATAAGCAAAATTAAAGATGCTAAAATAGAAGAATTAACGAAAATTAAAGGTATAAATGAAGAATTAGCAATAAAAATAAAAGAAGAGCTAGAATAAGCACATATTTATGAATATGAAAATTGTAATAAACCCTTAAATTTCAGAATAAATATATTAACGAGAATAAAATTTAGGGGGATTACAAATGAAAAGATTTTTTAAGATATTATTAGTGTTGGGAATGACATTTAGTATTATTAATATTGTACTTATTATTAGCTTTTTTAATATACTATCAGGATTAGCTTAAAATGTAACAGGAAGGGATATAGAGAAAATGGATGTAGCAAAGAACTGGAAAGATTATGAAATAATAGATATGGCAAATGGTGAAAAACTAGAAAAATGGAAAAATGTTATTCTAGTAAGACCAGATCCACAAATAATATGGAAAATAAAAGAAAAACCAAGTGAATGGAAAAAAGCAGATGCGAGATACAATAGAAGCAAAACAGGTGGAGGAAGTTGGGAATATATAAAAAAGGTTCCAGAATCTTGGCAAATTGGATATAAAAATTTAACGTTTAATATAAAACCTATGGGCTTTAAACATACAGGAATATTCCCAGAACAAGCAGTAAACTGGGACTGGATGATAGATAAAATAAAAAATGCTAAAAGAAGTATCAAAGTTCTCAATTTATTTGCATATACAGGAGGAGCAACAGTTGCGTGCCTTTCAGCAGGAGCAAGTGTATGCCATGTAGATAGCTCAAAAGGCATGGTATCTTGGGCAAAAGAAAATGTAGAGAGCTCAGGATTATCAGATAGACCAGTTAGATATATAGTTGATGATGTTTTAAAATTCGTAAATAGAGAAATAAGACGAGGAAATAAATATGATGCAATAATAATGGACCCTCCATCTTACGGAAGAGGATCAGGAGGAGAAGTATGGCAGTTTGAAGAAAATATATGTGACTTAGTAGAGCTTTGCCTAAATATATTATCAGAGAATCCGTTATTCTTCCTAATAAATTCATATACAACTGGAATATCAAGTACAGTACTTGAAGATATTTTAAATTTAACAGTTACAAAAAAATATAAAGGGAAAGCTTACTCAGGAGAGATAGGTTTGCCTGTTACAAATTCAAAACTTGTTCTACCAGCAGGTATTTATGGCAGATGGGAGCAAAAGGAGCAATAGATGGAAAAATTAAAAGTAATATATGAAGATAATCATATAATAGTTGTAGAAAAAATGCCAAACATACCATCACAGGCAGACAAAACAGAAGATATAGATATGCTAAGTATAATAAAACAATATATAAAAGAAAAATACAATAAACCAGGAGAAGTATATTTAGCATTAGTACATAGATTAGATAGGCCTGTTCGGAGGAGTTATGGTATTTGCCAAAACATCTAAGGCAGCAAAAAGATTATCAGAACAAGTAAGAGAAAGACAGATAAAAAAGGAATATCTAGTAGTTGTAGATGGAAAATTAGAAAATAAAAAAGGTGTACTTGAAGATTATCTACTAAAAAATGAAAAAAACAACATGAGTAAAGTAGTTCAAGAGGGGAGAAAAGGAGCAAAACTTGCAAAGTTAGAATATGAAGTTCTAAAATATAATGAAGAAATAAATTTATCAGTATTAAAGATATTACTTCATACAGGAAGGCATCATCAAATAAGAGTGCAACTCTCAAATATAAATCATAGCATATATGGAGATCAGAAATATGGTACAAGAGGAAGACGGAAAACAAATAGCACTTTGGGCATATAGATTAACTTTCTTCCACCCAGTAACTAAAAAAGAAATAAGTTTTACATCACTGCCAGAGATAAACGGGACTTGGAAAATATTAGAGGATTTAATTGACATACAATAAAAATGATGCTATAATAGAGTTAAGCATTTAAATTAGCAGATTATGCATTATGTACTTAAAAGACTAGGAATGGCTGTTCCTAGTCTTTTCCTTGCTAATCATCTAAATGCTTCACTATTAAGTAAATCAAGTAGAATTTTAGCAGTTTTAACAGATTATTCATATATGTACCTCCTTTCTACCTTTTTGGAGAAAGGCACCTTACATAGTATAACAAACTTTTGTTTTTGTCAAATACTTTTTATAGAACACAGTCCGCCAAATCTCGTCGGGGATTTTATATTTATTATAAATTGAACCCACGCGGGAAACGCCTACGAAGTTTTTCGGGGGTCTTCAATTTCTTCTAAATATAAAACCCCTGCGTTTGGCTATTTTAGATTTTAATGGCTGTGAATTGTAACTTTTTATCCATAAATTTCTAATTGTTGTTTGAAATATTTTTCATCCTTACAAGTATACAAATTTAAGTTATTACTCTTTTTAAGTATCCTATTAACCTCCCATAAACCAAGACCATGAGAATTGGTATCAGATGTTTTTGAAGTGTAACCTTTTTCACGAATCTTATCTACGTCTACATCTTTATTTGAATAACTATTCTCAACCAAAATAATACTTTTATGTACACTAGAATTTTGCGTTAAGCTTCTTACTTCAAAATAAATTTCCTTTTCTTTAGAATCTTTTGCAGCATCAATAGCATTATCTAAAAGAATACCTAAAATTTTAGTAAGTACAAATGAAGGAATATTTAATTTATCAAAATTTGTGCAAATACTTACGTTAAATTTGATATTATTTTTCTCAGCTAAATAATACTTAGATGTAAGCAAACTATATAAACCACTATCATTAATTAGAGATGGATTAAGTGCAGTTAAATTATTTATATTATTACACTCGTTTTGAACATTTTTATAATATTTCTTTAAACCTTCCATATTGTTATTTGCGATATATCCACCAATGCATTGCATAGTATTTGCCATATCGTGCTTGAAACAACGAAGGTTATCTTGAAGTAACTGCAAATTTTTGTTATATAATTTAGCATCCTTAAGAGATTTTGTTACTTTTTCGAGCTTAATAGTTTTAAGACCACTATTAATTAAGCAATATACTAATGTAGTGGCAGTAGCGATTAAAGTAATAAATAATGGTGAATTATCTATAAAACTTGGAATTATATGAAATTGTATACCGATAACAAAAATAAGAAAAATGAAATCCAAAACTAGTATAATTCTGGTCTTTTTATCAATTCCTGATTTTAAAATAAATTTTAAGTGAATTAAAGAAACTAGATTCTTAATTCCTAAAACTAAACTTGACATATTTTATCCCCCACGTTAATAATATTATTGGAACAAAAGTCCAATACCAATAAATCTTAAAACAAAATTATAAAAATGTCAATAAACTATTTGTAAAAAATACCAAAAATGGAAAATATTGTAAAAATATAATCGAAAATTGACGAAAAAAGGAAATTAAAAAATATAGTTGAAAAAAAATATAAAACAATATATAATAAGTATATAAATAAAACAAAGATGGGAGAGATAGATATGAATATTAAAATAACAGGAAAAGATTTGAAAGCAACAGAAGCTATAAAAGACTACACAGAGAAGAAACTAGAAAGGTTACAAAAATACTTTGATGAAGATTTTGATGTTAATGTAACAATAAAAACAGAGAAGAATATGCAAATTGCAGAAATGCATGTAATCACAAAGGCAAATACATATAGAGCAGTAACAGAACATAGAGACTTATATGCATCAATAGATAAAAACATAGATATATTAGAGGGACAAATAAGAAAAGCTAAAACAAAAAGAGATAGAATAAATAAAGAAGATTCTATAAAAATGAAAGAATTATCTTCTATGCAAGAAGAAAAGGAAATAGAAGATGAAGTAATTAAAACTATATATTATGATATAAAACCAATAGGCATAGAAGATGCAAAGCTAAAATTACAAGATATGAAAGGAAACATATTCTTACCATTTATAAATATAGAAACAGGAAAAGTAAATGTTATATTTAAACTTAAAGATGGAAAGAATTATGGTATCCTAGAGCCAGAGATGTAAAAAGGAAAATAAAAAATGAAACAGACATATATACTAGAAAATTGCAAATCTTTTGAACCTGTCCACATATTTGAATGTGGGCAGTGTTTTAGATGGAACAAAGAAGAAGATCGGAAGCTATACAGGAATATTTAAAAACAATGTATTAAATGTAAAAAAAGAAGATGAAAAGATAGTATTCGAAGGAATATGTGACGGAGATATAAAGAAAGTATGCACAGAATATTTTGACTTAAATACAGATTATGAAAAAATAAAAGAAAGACTTTCAAAAATAGACGAATATCTAAAAACAAGTATAGAATACGGAAAAGGTATAAGAATTTTAAACCAAGATTTGTGGGAGACAATAATTTCATTTATTATATCTGCAAATAACAATATACCTAGAATAAAGGGAATAATTGAAAGAATTTCTAAAAAGTATGGTAAAAAAATTGTATATAATGAAAAAGAGTACTATACGTTTCCTACAATACAGGAGCTTTCAAAAGCAAGTGTAGAAGATTTAAGAGCTTTGGGCACAGGTTTTAGAGATAAGAGAATATATGATACAACTAGAAAATTTTTAAAACAAGAAATTACATTAGATGAGCTAGAAAAAGAGGAAGATATAAATGTATTAAGAGAAAAACTATTAACTCTTCCTGGGGTTGGTGATAAGGTTGCAGATTGCATCATGCTATTCTCATTAAAAAAATACAGCGTATTTCCAATAGATGTATGGGTAAGACGAGTTATGAATGAGCTATATATCAAAGAAGAGGATGAAACTAAGGTATCAAAAACACTTTTGCAAAACATAGCAAAGGACAAATATAAGGATTTAGCAGGACTTGCACAGCAATATTTGTTTTATTGGAAAAGGGAAGCTTAATATATGAATTTATACTAAAGAACATTAGATTAAAATTCTAATGTTCTTTATTTTATATAACTCCTCTAAAAGCCTATCCCTAAGACAAATTACATTTTGTAATGAAAATGAAATACAAAAGTAAACAAAAAATAATAAAAATTAGTAACTACCAAAATTGAGTATGCGTAGTGTGAAAAAAGATGCATATAAACTTTGGTAAAATTAACTATTGCAAAAAAAGAAAAATAATGTAAAATAATAAAGTAAATAATTATATTAGTCAAAATAAAAGCATATTAAATACATAAAAAGGAGAAAATAAAAAATTTACATAAAAAATATGCGAAAAGTGTTGAAAAACACAAAAAAAGCTAGTATAATATAAATTAGAGTCAAAGAATTTTAGGAGGGAATTTCTATGAACACAAAAACACTAAACAAAATATTTGCTATGATACTTGCGTTTACAATTGCATTTGCAAATTTTGGAATGCTTGGAACAGCAATAGCTGCAAATGTAGAGAATGCAGAACTAGAAAATCAAAACACACAAGTAGCAAGGTCAAATGTTCAATTTGATGCGTATTTCTTAGAAAATGGAGAAATGAAACATTCAGAGGAAATTAAAACAAACGAGGAAACAAAAACTCTATACATATCAGTAAAAGTAGCTGACGGATACTTAAAAGATGCAAAAGTAAAAATAAATGATGCATCATTTAAAGTAATTGCAGGAAATGAAACATTAGAGAGAATACAAAGTATAGACGAAGAAACAAACACAATAACATTAAATCAAATAAATAAAGAAGAATCAGTAGTCTTAGAAATACCAGTAAGACTAAACACTGATTCTAATTATGCTATAGAAAATCTTAATAAAACAGCAAAAGTAGAACTTCAAGGAACATACGTAAACAATGATGGAAATACAAAAGAAATTTCAAAAGAAATAGAAGTTCAAGTTAAAACAATAGCAGATGTAGAATTAGAAGTAGAAGAAGAAATAACAAAATATGTACCTTATGAAATAAACGAAAATAAAGGTACAATAATGCAAACTCTTGTTAAAACAAAAATTAAAGACAATAGTTTACCAGCAAAATCTACAAAATTAGAAATAGAAATCCCTAAAATAGATAATAAAGAACCAAAACAAATAACAGTAACATCACTTGGAACAAAAGCAACAAATGGTGAAGATGGAAGAACATATTCAGAAGATGAGTATACAGTAGAAAATGGAAAATTAACATTAATAATAGAGAATAATCAAAAGGAAAACGGAATAGTATCTTGGGAAAAAGATGCTACTGACGAAATATTAATTACATATATATATGAAGAATCAATAGAAAATACATCTATTGATTTAAGTGCTGTAAGCACAGTTACACTATTTGACGGACAAGAAACAACAAAAACAATAAATGAAACAAAAGAAATAGAAGGACAAATAGGTGAGATAGTAACATTTGGAGTAGAAGCAAACACAGCTGAGTTATATAAAGGTTATATGCAAGTAGAAAATGCAAAAAATACATCTTACACAGAAAAAATTACAGCAAATGTAGGATATAAAGATTTAGTAGAAGGATTAGAAATATCAACTGAAACAAAATATTTAGATAAAAATGAAAACAAATTCCCATCAGAAGCATTATATACATATACAAAAGTAGATAAAGCAGACTTAATAAATTTATTAGGAGAAGATGGATATGTAAGCATATTAGATAAAGACGGAAATGAAATTGCAAAATTAAACAAAGAAAATACAGAATATAAATATGAACAAGAAACAACAAATATAAAAATAGTAACAAGCAAACCAATAGTTGAAGGAATATTAGAAATAGAAAATGGAAGAGAAATAAAATCACTAGAATATTCAGAAGTGCAAGAAAAAGCATTTACATCATTAGAAACAACTATAAAAGGAAAAGCAGTAAATCAATATGCAAGTTTAGAAGGAACTGCATTAAATAAGATAGAATTAAAAGAACCAATGTCACAAGCAGAATTGACATTAAGTACATCTAACTTATCTACAATCGCAACAAACGAAAATGTAGAAATGAGAGTAACATTAAAAACAACAAATGCAGATACAGTATTATATAAAAACCCAAAAATAGAAATAACATTACCAAACTATATAACAAATCTTTATGTAGTAGATGGAAAAGTAGCTCTTCTTTATGAAGATGAATTAGTACTTGTGCCAAATGCAGATATGTATAGAAATGAAAATGGAAATATAGTAATAAAAGTAGAATTAAAAGGAGAGCAAACAAAGTTTAATGAAGTTGCAGGAACACAAGGAGCAACATTATTAATTAGAGCAAATATTGATGTAAACTCATTAACACCATCAAGAACAGAAAACGCAACATTGAAAGTAAATAGTGGAAATAATGAGACAAAAGAATATGAAACACCAATAAAATTTGTAGCACCAGTTGGAATGGTAACAGTAAATGGTATGTCTGGATATAACGGAGAAGATACAGCAATGTCAATAAGCGGACAAGCTCAAACAGGAAAATTAAAAGCATTAGAATCAGAAAAAAATGCAAAGGTATCTATGACAGTAATAAACAACTATAACTATGACTGCACAAATATAAAATTACTTGGAAGATTACCATTTGAAGGAAATAAAGATATAAAGACTCTAGAAGATTTAGGAAGTACATTTACAGCAAAATTAACATCAGACATAAAAGCTGTTTCAGGAGTTGATAGTGATAAAGTAAAAGTATACTATTCAAGTAATGGAGAAGCAACAGACGACTTAGAGAAACCTGAAAACGGATGGACTGAGGATAGAAAGAGTATGGAAGATGTAAAATCATATTTAGTTGTTCTAAATGATTTTACACTAAAAACTGGAGAAACATTAAAATTTGAATATGATGTAAAAGTACCAGAAAAACTAGAATATAATCAAAAAACAAACTCTGTATATGCAGTATATTACAATAGAGCAAGTGAAAACGAAGAAATAGCACTTGCAAGTAATAATATAGAAGTAGTAGAAGCACCATTAGTAGGAATTGGAACACCAAATATAGCAACATTTAGTGTAGAACTAACAAACGATGGAACAAGTCCAATACCACAAGGATCAACTGTAAATTACACAGCAAAAGTAAAAAATACATCAGAGCAAGATGCAACAGGTGTTGTACTTACAGTAAAATTTTCTGATACTGCAACATTTATACAAACTGATGATAAAGGATTCATTAATTATATTTCAGATAGTGAAGCTGATCCAGCTAAAATACAAGTTGGAGATATAAAAGCAGGAGAAACAAAAACAGTTACATTTAGTATGATGGTTAGAAACTCTCTAACAAGTGCTACTCCAGATTATGATGCAATGATAGAAGAATTACAAGGAATATTAGATGCAATGCCAGAGGATGTAACAAGAGAGAAATTTTTAACAGAAGATGAGTATAACGACTACATAACACAACGTAATGAATTAAAACAACAAATAGAAAATATTAAAGCATCAAAAGGAACAAAAAATCCAATAGAATTAACTGTAAAAGCAAAAGTTACATCAGAAGGAACGGAAGATACATTTGAATCTAATGAACTTAAAAATGAAATAGCAGAAATGAAAGACGGTTTAGTATTAGCATTACATTCTGGTATACTTGCTGAAAATATTGAAGTAAATAATGATATAATATATGCATTAGATGTTACATCAAGAAGTTTAAACACTCCTCAAAATGTAGATATAAGTGTTAAAATCCCTGATGGATTAACATATAAAGAAAATCATATGGATATCTTAAAAGAAGGTGCAAGTGATTCTGTACAAGAAACAGGACAATATGATGAAAATACAAAAACAGTAACTTGGCACATAGATAAGCTTGGAAGCTATCAAACTATTTACTTGAAATGTACAACAAATGATTTAGAAGCAAATAGTACAGAAAAAACAATAGATATGATGTTTACAGGAAAAATGGATGGAACAGATGAAACATTTAATAGTAATGTATATCAAATAAAAGTTATAAAACAAAGTTTAAGCATAACACAAGCAAGCAATGTGTCTAGCCAATATATCAGATCAGGAGACAAAATTACATATTCAACAGTTATAAAAAATGCAACTCCAGATAGTGTAGAAATATTCTTTGAAGATTATTTGCCAGATGCTTTGAAATTTATTGAAGGATATTACACACAAAATGGTGAAAAGAAAAATGTTCAATTAATTGCAAATAATTACCTAACAATGAATGCTACACTAAGTGCTAATGAATCAATAACAGTATATATCACAGGACAAGCAAAAGAGCTAAAAACAGGAAGAAAAGAGATTACAAATACACCAACAATAAGTACAGGAGTAATTGATAAATTAGCAGCAAATAGCATAACACATACAATAATAGGAACAAATGCAGAAATAGACGATCCAGATAATCCAGAAGGAAGTAAAAGTAAATATCAAATTTCAGGATTAGCTTGGTTGGATAATAATAAAGACGGAAAAAGAGATGAAGGAGAAGAATTACTTCCAAATATAAATGTACTATTATTAGATAGTAAGACAAATGCGATAATAACTAGAACTACAACAGGTCAAAATGGAGTATATACATTTGAAGGAATAAGTTCAGGAAGTTACTTAATTGCATTTGAATATGATACATTAAATTATGATGTAACAAAATATCAAGCAGCATCAGTTGATGCATCTTTAAATTCAGATGCAGTAACATTAACTTTAAACTTAGATAATACATCAAAACAATATGCAGTAACTGATAAATTAAATCTTATTTCTAATATGTACAATATAGACTTAGGACTTGTTAAATCACAAAAGTTTGACTTAGAATTAACAAAAGGAATAAGTCTAATGCAAGTAAGTAACGCAAAAGGAACTATTACATCAAGTTATGATAATGTAGAAATTGCAAAAGTAGAAATACCTGGAAACCAGATGAATGGTTCAGTTGTTGCAATAACTTATTGTATAACAGTAAAAAATACAGGAGCAGTTCCTGGATATGCTAAAAAAATAGTAGATTATATACCAAGAGATTTAAAATTTAATGCAGAAATGAATCCAGACTGGTATCAAGATACAGATGGAAATTTATATACACAAAGCCTAGCAAATGTACTTATAAATCCAGGTGAAGAGAAAACAATAAATTTGATACTTACAAAAACAATGACAGATGAAAACACTGGACTTATAACAAACACAGCAGAGATTTATGAAGCTTCAAATGATTTTGGAATAGAAGATATGGATTCAACAGTAGCAAATAGAGGAACGAATGAAGATGATTATGGACTAGCTGATGCGTTAGTTACAGTTAAAACAGGAGGGGTAGTCCTATATGGAGGAATAACTCTTCTAGTTGTTGCAATATTTGCAGTTGGAACTTATATAATAAAGAAAAAAGTGTTAACAAGAGTATAAGAAGGAAGGAGGTAAGAAATTATGGAAGTAAAACAAAAATCAAAAGTAACAAATATATTAAAAATAATAGTTTTTACATTAATTCTTCTTATATTAACATTAGGAGCTAATACAAAAATAAATGCAGCAGAATTGTTTTGGGAAGATCTTCCACTATCGTTTAAAGGAATTCCGAGATATAACGATATTGGACCATTAGTATTCTGCTCAAAGAAAGGATATGGTACAGAAGTATACATAGACTGTAGTAAAAAAATTGCAGCATTATTAGGATCAGGAACACAAACACCTTATTATAAAGGATTTGGTGGAAGAAGATCGACAAAAACATATACAATTTTGGGTGAAGATCCTAAAACCGAAATGAGATATTCATGGGGAGCAACTTATCAAATTACTGAAAAATATGGACCTATATATAATAGTAGAGATTTTATAGCTGATGTAGAACAATTTTTATTGAGATATAATGATCTTACGTATTCCATTAGAGATCTACTCATATCCACTGGTGTATACGACCTTGACTGGTCAACTCCAGAAGCTTATTATGAATCTACTGGAAGAGAACCCGGATTAAATTATGAGGCTGAAAACTTGGATGGAAAGTTTGATTACGATCGTGTAAGTAATGAAAGTATAGGTTTGCCAATGTATAACAATACATTAGATGGAGGAAGACCACCTCTATATTCAATGCAATTTGATAAATCTGAATCATTTGAAGATTCAGAAGTTCAGGCAGCATTATACATAAATTCTGCACCTCAGGCTGATGATGAAACAAAGCAAAGAGCTTTATGGGGATTAAAAGATCCATACATTTACAACCAAGGTAAAGTAACTGGTGGAAACTGGTTAACAAATGTTGCATGTATGTATGAAAAAATGTATAAAAAATTAACTGAACTTATGCAACAAGGAATGAGCTATGGAGAAGCTTACCTTGAAAGCATAAAGGCAAATACAAAAAATGTTAAAAGAATAGAAAAAATAGATATAGAAGGCGGAAATTATGACTTATATGTTTATGATAATATCGTTTGGAAAGTAAATAAAGAAGAAAAAGCGTATTATTTAGGTCCATTTGCTATAGATTATAGTGTAGTTGGTGCTGAAAACGCAGGAGTAACAGGAGTAGATAGTTCAGGAGCAACAAGCACAAGAGGAATATGGAGAGATGAAGGAACAACACCAGGAAGAAACTATGGTGAATCTGGTGGCTGGATGGGATGGATTGGTGTATACTATGATTATATAAAAAATGTAACAGTATATAACCAAGACAAGATAAATATATCTGAATTAGGTGGAAGCTTTGAAATATTAGACGAATATGGAGAAGTAATATATGACGGAGATAAAGAGGATTTACAAAAAATAGCTCCAGGGCAAGAATTTTACATAAAAGTAAATATGGGATCAATGGAATCAAAGGATTTTGAAAACTTCTATGCAAAATTTGATTTCAACTATATATGCAAAGTTGCAGCAGATGGAGGAACAGGTGCACAAAGATATAAAGCAACAATAAATAAATGGGGATATTATCTATCAGGGGCAGGTACCAAAAATTTTTCATTAACAGGTTATTATAGATACTACCAATATTATTGGGTAGGTGCAAACAAAACTAAAACAGAAATTGATGAAGACGGAAATGAAGTAGAAAAACCATACTATGACCCTCAAGACCACTTGGAATATGATGAACAAGTAGGATCACTTTCTGGAGAAAGTTTTTTAACCGGACTTACATATACATTAAGAAAAGGTGTTGCCGAAGAATATGAAGGAATGGGTCAAGACCAAACTGAACTATCAGGAGATAGAGTATGGGATGGAGAACAATCAATAGTACTTACGACTGAGTGGGAACCAAATGATATAGAAATTGAAATTGATAAGACATGCTCAGAAACAGGAGACCCACTATATGGTGCAGAATTTGATATAACATTAGATATTCAAGGTACAGATAATTTTGAAAATGAAATTAATAAACAAGTTACTATTACAAGAAAAAGTGATTCAGATGGTAAGATAAGAATAACAAGAGAAGAAATAGAATCAGTAGCAGGAGTAGGATTAGAGACATTCCAAGGAAGTATAAATGTAACAGCTGTAGAGACACATGCACCAGCAGGACATACAGCATCACAAGGCACATATACAGGAACAGTAAGTTCAGGTAAACTTACGATAAATGCAGTAAATAGTCCAACTGAAGGACCAATAAGACTTGCAAAGATAGATAAAAATGGAAACTATATCGATGCAGATTTCGAAATAGAAGTATCCATCGCAGGTAATGACTATCCATCAAATAAATTGTATGGATCAACACATAATGGCTACCTATATATATCAGAAGCAGATTTAGCTGATATGGGAATTAATATACATGGATTGACAGGTTCATTAGTATTACAAATTAATGAGGTAAAAACAAAGAATGGATATACAATAAGAGGTCAAGGAAAGTCAGTAACATTAACTTTTGAAAATGGAGCATTAGTTGAATATAATGAAACTGATGGTGAGTTGACAGTAGAATATCTATTTGAGGATATATTAACAGATTTCTTAAACGGAAATAAGTCATTAGATGAATTACCAGATTATATGAGAAGCTATATAAGTGAGTGGATAAACAGACAAGCAGAAAATGGAATGGATTATACAGACATAATGGCTTGGCTAAAACAATATGTCGAAGAACATAAAGATGAAATATTTAAAGTAATGACACAACCTAATTCACAGATGTCAGGTGGTGTAATCCAAATTACAATAGAAAATGATGGAGGAATGGAATTGCCAGATATTCCACCTGATACAGTAAAGAAAAAAGACTTAACGTTGAGAATAGCTGGAAATGTATTCGTAGATGGAACAGAAACAAAAGGACAAGCAAATGCAACTGATGGAAAAATAACTAAAGGTGAGCAAATGCTTGGAGGAATAAAAGTTACATTATATGAGCAAGGAGGCAAACTTGCAGAATTAATACCAAATAGTAAGGATTCAGATGAAGTAAGAACGAATCCAACTATGACGGATGATAACGGACACTATGAATTTAGAGGAGTAGACCCACTAAAAGATTATTATGTTGAATTTGAATACAATGGAGTACAATATGAAGCAACTGCTAGTGTTTCAGCTCAATACAATTCAGAAGAATGGGCAATAACCTCTAAGGCATCAGAGAGTGATACATCTGCTAGAAATAGCTATAATACAGTAACTCCAACAACTAAGGTTTACCACTATGATCAACTTGAAGGAATCTATAATGCAATACAAGCATACACACTAAACTATATAAGGACAAATAAAAGCTACCCAGGTGAAGGTTCAATCAAGAGTGCAGTAAGAGGATACCTAACTAATAATGATCAATATGACATATATGATATAGATGAAAGATTAGACTATGTTTTATCAGGCAGTGTGGTAAAAGCAAAAGCCGGTTATGGTGGAGATGGTGGATCTGGAACTTATCCATATGAAACACTAAAAGAATTCTTAGTAAATAGTGATTTCGCAAATATGGATGATGAAACTTACGAATTTATGCATGAAGAAGTTAAAAGAATAGGAGCAGGACAGCTACAAGTTCATTTAGGATTAAAAGAGAGAGATAGTACAGATTTATCATTAGTAAAAGATATAGTAGAATCAGAATTTACTATAAATGGACATACAACAAAATATAAATATGAGAATGGTGATTCAAACTATACAGAGTATATTTATCGAGAAGATTACGAGTATGATGACCCACAGAAACAAAATACAAATAAAGCATACTATGATGATATTACAAAAGAGCAAGAACCAGAATTGTATATAACATACAAAATCACAGTAACAAACGAGATGAGTATACCTACAAATATCATAGAAATAGTAGACTATTTCGATCCAAACTTTGAGGTTGTAGAAGCATCAGTTCCATATTCAACAAGTGGTTATGAACCAAAAGGAAAAGGAAATGATGGATATTCAAGAATATTCTTACATCCAGGTACTTCACTATCAGGAAACTCAGTAGATATAACATTAAAACTTAAATTAAAAGATGCTAAGAATAATTTAAGCAAATATCTAAAAACAGAAGATGGAAAGACAGTATCAAAAGTTTGGGAAATAGAAAACTTTGCAGAAATAAATGCATATTCAACAAGTGGTTCATATATAGACATAGATTCACATCCAGGAAACTTCTCAATATCAAATTACAAGAAAGCATTGAATGATTATCAACAAGCATTTAGTGATTTCATGAATACTATGTCAGAATCTTCTGGATTAGCAGCACAAGCTGCAAGAGATAGACTATTAGAAGTAAGAGAAGATGATGCTTGGGAAGTAAGTTTAATACTTGTAAATAATGGATTTAAGAGAAAATTAGACGGAAGTGTTTGGGAAGCTATATCTAATGATATAAAAACAGCATCAAACTTACAAGATACAGATGAATTATTACAATATATACAAGACCACGGAATTGAAGGAATTACAGTTGAAATGGTAGAACTTAAAGACTTTGGATCAGATTCAGGAAATGGATCAGATACAGGAGATGCAAAAGTTCGTGCAAGAACTTCAACTGACAGCAATGGAAACTACCACTTCGAGTCATACATACCAGGAAACTATGTAATAAGATTTACTTATGGAGATAAAGATAATCCAATAAGAAGTGAATTTACAAAAGACTCAGAAGGAAAATACTTACAAGTAAATGGACAATTCTATCAATCAACAAAGGCAAATCCTAATACAGATGCACAAGAATATTGGTATGATCAGGATAAAGGAACTAGATATTCTGATGCACAAGACGCCGCTCAAAGCAGAGCAAAACAAATAGAGGCAGAAATAAAAGGAAGTACAGATTCTAAATCAAATAACTACAATTATACAGGAGCAGTTGCAATAGACTCTGGTATACATCAAGACGCAATAAACGCATATACATCTTCTATCCATGCAGAAGGAGAGTATACAAAACGAGTAATAGAGAATGCATTTAGCAAAAATAATGCAGACTATACTTACGCAATAGAAAATGTAGACTTTGGTATAACACCAAGAGCTGGTGTAGATTTACAAATTGATAAATATGTATCAAATATCAAAGTATACTTACAAGATAAGACATTACAATTAGATTGTAGCTTTGAATATGAAGAAGATGAAGATGGAAACAAACGTATAAAAGCCGACGGTGTACATTATAATAAGACACCTGAGACAGAAAACTTAGTAAATCTAGTTATTGCAAACTATGGATCAACTTCATTCTTAGATGGTTTAATAGAAGTATTGATGGATGACCAGTTATATAACGGAGCACAACTAGAAGTAACATATACAATATCTGTAGACAACAAGAGTGAATATGATACTTTAAGATGGGTAATAAACAATGGAACAAAAGTTGGAGTTGTATACTATCAAAACGAAGATTATACAAAACTTCCAAACTATGAACAAGGAAAAGTAATATATCAAAATGAGGCAGAGCAAAAATTTGCAAAGACTACTGCTGAAACAGTTACTCCTGATTCAGAAAGAGTTGTTAAAACTTCAGCTATAAACATTGTAGATTACGTAGAGCCAAAATTACAATTTAGAAAAACAAACTTCTTAGGCGAAGCAATTAACGAAGATTGGACAGATACAAATAAACAAGAGTTTATTTCAAGTAGAAAAGACTATGGAAATGTTATGTCAGGATATAGCGATGCTGTTAAGAGTGATTATGACAAATTAACAAGTGTATATAATCAATACATTAAGGCAGCTACTGGATCAAAACTATTAGAAGAGTTAGAGCCAAGAGATACAGACGGAAGACCTATGGATAGCTATAGAGATACAACATTAACATTAGTTACAACACTTGGAACTACAGCATCAGATACTAATGATTATGAATATCATAACTTAATAGAAATCACACAAATGGGTAATACAGCTGGTAGAGTTAAAAAGGTAGAATACTATGACGTAGATGGAAAACTTACATCTTCTGACAAATATACAGAAGAGGATAGAAAGAAAGATGATGACAAGATTCCATACTTACCAACAATAGGAACATCTAAATCAGAGACAGTAGTATTCCATGCACCAACAGGATTACCAATTTCAGAAAAAGCTCAAACAAATATAATTATTGCATTAGTAGCATTAGTAACATTAGCTGGTGGAATTATATTAATCAAAAAATATGCTATTAAAACAAAAGAAGAATAACTTAGAGCAAAATATAAAACAAAAATAGAAGGCAAATGCCTTCTATTTTTGTTTTGCGTATATATAAAATAAAAGAATAATTTATTAAAAAATTATAAAAAATATATGTATCAAATCACACTTTTTAAGAAAAATAATAAATATATATTGACAATGTACTGACAAAGTAGTACAATATAATAAAATGGAGGTGCGAACAATGGCAAAAACGGATACTTTATATATACGAATAGAACCAAAATTAAAGAAAGAGGTTGAAGAAACATTGGATGATTTAGGCATGAATATTGCTGATGCAGTTACTATTTTTTTCAAACAAATTGTTATGACAGAGAGCATACCTTTTCCAATAAGAAAAGTTAAATTAAATGCAGAAACAGTCAAAGTAATTGAAGACGCAGAAAAAGGAATAAACTTAAGTAAAGGATACACTGATTTAGACGAAATGTGGAACGATTTAGAGAAAGAGGAATAATTAATGTTAATAGTAAAATATACTAATGCATTTAAAAAAGACTTAAAAATAATGAAAAAACGTGGACTAGATATTTCTTTGCTAAAAGAAGTTATTAGAATGCTAGCTAATAATGAAATGTTACCTAGTAAATATAGAGAACATTATTTAGATAATAATTATAAACGGATATAGAGAATGCCATATTCAATCTGATTGGCTTTTAATTTATCGTATAAATGCAAAAGAAATGATTTTAACATTATATAGAACTGGCTCACATTCTGATTTGCTAGAAAAATAATTATAATTCTACAAAAATAGAAGGCAAATGCCTTCTATTTTTGTTTTGCGTATAAATTTTGGTAAGTTTGTAAAAAATAAATAAAAACATAAAAAGGAGAGGCGAAAATTTTGAAACTTTCGAATATTAATGGAATAGTATTAGACAAAGAACAATTAAAAAAATATCTAGAAAATATAGCATCAGATCATATTTTAAAACCAAAGTCAGATAAAGAAACATATCCAATACCAGAACTTGAAAAAAACTTTGAATATATAACAAAAACATATGATTTGCTTAATCTCCATTTAAAACTTGGTATAAATATACATCCAGCAGGAGAATGGCTTTTAGACAATTACTATATAATTGAAGAAACTGTAAAAGAAGTGAGAAAAAATTTAAGCATAAACAAATATACAAACTTTGTAGGAATCTCGTCAGGGAAATATAAAGGATTCGCAAGAAGCTATGTCCTTGCAACAGAGATAGTAGCGTTTACTGATGGCAATTTTAAAGCAAAAGATTTAGAGGAATATTTAATTAGTTATCAAAAGAAAAAAACACTAAATATGGAGGAAATATGGGATATAAACCTATTTTTCAAAATAGTTTTAGTAGAAAGAATAAAAGATGTTTGTACAAAAATATATCTTTCACAAATGCAAAAAGTGAAAGTAGAAAGCATAATTGAAAGATTAGTTGAGAATAAGCCAAAAGATGAACTAAAATTTAGAGTTCCATCTTATGAATATACTAAAATGGTACAAACTTATAGTGAAAATAAATATACATTTATTGAATATCTTTCATATAAATTGAAAAGATACGGAAAAAAGGGGATACCTTACTTAAATATTTTAGAAGAAGAAATAAACAAGCAAGGATTAACTTTGCAAGAAGTTATAAAAAAGGAACACTATGATATTGCACTAAAAAAGATGTCAATAGGAAATAGTATAAAAAGTATACATGCATTGCAAAGAATAAATTTTTTAGAAATATTTGAAAAAATAAACGGCGTAGAAGAAATATTGAAAAATGATCCAAGTGGAATTTATGATAATATGGATTATAAAACAAAGGAATATTACAGAAATAGAGTAAAGACGGTAGCTAAAAAAACAAAAATATCAGAGATATATATTGCACAAAAAGTTATAGAACTCGCAAGAAATGGAAAAAGTGGCACAAAAGAAGCACATATTGGCTACTATTTAATTTCTGATGGCATTCCTAAATTATATGAAAGTCTAGGATTAAAGAAAAAAGATGCTGTTCAAAGCAAAGAAACAAAAATAAACCTATATATTAATACAATCTATATTTTATCTATAATCATTTCTTTTCTTATAGGAATAAAGCTATATCTATCGTCAAATAATGCTGTTTTAGGAATAATTGAAGGTATACTTATATTTATTCCAATAACAGAAATTGTTATAGGAATCATACAAAATATACTTAATAAAGTCATAAAACCCAAACTAATACCAAAACTTGATTTTAGTGATGGCATAAAAAAAGAATATAACACAATGATAGTAATACCAACGATTATAGATAGTAAAGAAAAGGTAAGAGAACTTGCTAAAAAGCTAGAAGTATATTATTTAGCAAATAAATCTGAAAATATCTATTGCACGATTTTAGGAGATTGCACATCTAGCAAGAAAGAACATGAAGAAAATGACGATGATATTAAAAATACTGGCGTATACGAAATAGAAAGACTTAATAAAAAATATCCAAATGAAAATGGAATACCTAAGTTTAATTTTTTATATAGAAAAAGAATATGGAACCCAAAAGAAGGGTGCTATTTAGGTTGGGAAAGAAAAAGAGGTTTGCTTACAGAACTAAATGAATATCTAATATATGAAAAAGGAGATTTACCAAAGCAGAAGAAAAGGAATAATTTTATAGTAAATACAATAGATGAGTATAAATTAAAGAATAAAGATAAGCTAAATATAAAATATATAATTACTCTTGATGCTGATACCAATTTGACATTAAATTCTGGAATAGAGCTAATAGAAGCTATGGCACATCCACTAAATACTCCAATTATAGATGAAGAAAAGAAAATTGTTGTAGATGGTTTTGGAATAATACAACCAAGAATTGGAATAGACCTTGAATCAAGCACGAAAAGCATATATACAGAGATATTTGCAGGAGATGGAGGAGTAGATTCATATACAAATGCAATTTCAGATATTTATCAAGATAATTTTGGAGAAGGTATTTATACAGGGAAAGGCATATATGATTTAGATGTATTTTATAAAGTAATGAAAGATAGAATACCTGAAAATACAGTTCTAAGCCACGATTTATTAGAAGGTTGTTTTTTAAGATGTGGCCTAAGCTCAGATATAATGTTACTTGATGGTTTTCCAACAGGATATATATCATATATGACAAGAGCTATGAGGTGGATAAGAGGAGATTTTCAAATAATTCCATACCTCAAAAATAAGGACCTAAGTAAACTTTCAAAATTCAAGATATTAGATAATATAAGAAGAAGTCTGCTTGATATATTTGCTATTTTAAACATCATATTTTTATATATTTTGCATTCCATAAGTAGAGTAAATATAGGCTTGTACTTGACTATATCTATTTTAGGCCTTGTTACCCCAAGTGTGATTGAAACAATAAACCATATAGTTTTTAGGAAAGAAAATATAAAAAGACAGAAAAAATTTACAAATAGAATAGATGGCTTAAAAGCAAGTTTTTACAGAGCAATAATTAGTATTTCAGTTTTGCCACATAAGGCATATCAAAGTTTATGTGCAATTATAAAAACTATTTATAGAATGACTGTGACAAAAGATCACCTTTTAGAATGGACAACTTCAGAAGAAGCAGAAAAACTTTGCAGAAAAGATTTAAAGTCAATATATATAAATATGTTTCCGAATATAGTTCTTCGGCTTTTTAAGTATATTTATAGCAGCATTTATAAAAATAGATATAGGGTTTAGTGTTTTTCTAGAAGTATTAGGTATTATATGGCTAATAAGCCCAATCATAATGCATTATATAAGTAAATTAAGGGAAGAAAAGAAAAGTATAGATAGTTTAAGCCGTCAAGAGATAGATTATATTAAAAAAGTTGCAAAAGATACTTGGAACTATTTTGACGAATATATGAATAAGGAAAATAACTACTTGCCACCAGATAATTTTCAGGAAAGTAGACGAGAGAGAATAGTTCATAGAACATCCTCAACTAATATCGGTTTAGGACTTATGACTATAATATCTAGCTATGATTTAAAATTTATAACCTTAGAAAAAGCTTTGATAAATTTAGAAAATTCCATATCTACAATAGAAAAGCTAGATAAATGGAATCGGACATTTATACAACTGGTATAATACAAAGACACTAGAACCACTTAAACCAAGATATATATCAACAGTAGATAGTGGAAATTTCGTAGGATATTTATATACTGTAAAAATGTTCTTAGAAGAAAAATTAAATACTCAATATAGAGATAGGATAAAAAATTTATTAGATAAAGTCAATAATCTTATTGAAAATACTGATTTTTCATATTTATACAATGAAGAAAACAGATTATTATCAATAGGATTTAATATAGAAGAAAACAAATTAACAGACACATATTACGATTTACTCGCATCAGAATCAAGACAGGCAAGCCTTATCGCAATAGCTAAAAAAGATATACCTTCAAAACATTGGAATAATCTAAGTCGTACACTTACTAAACTTGGAAAATATAAAGGGCTAATATCGTGGTCAGGAACCGCATTTGAGTATTTGATGCCAAATATAAATATCAAAAAATATAAAGGAAGTTTGCTTGATGAATCTTGCAGATTTATGATAATGAGTCAACAAAAATATAGCAGAGGGCTTCGGTATACCTTGGGGAATATCAGAGGCGGCATTTAATTTAAAAGACCTGAATTCAAATTATCAATATAAAGCATTTGGAGTCCCTTGGCTTGGATTAAAAAGAGGACTTGCTGATGAAATGGTTGTATCAAGTTATGGAACAATACTTGCAATAACAGATTATCCAAAAGATGTACTAAACAACTTAAAAGTACTTGAAGCACAAGGAATGTATGGAAAATATGGATTTTATGAATCTATTGATTATACTCCATCAAGAGTTCCTGTAAATAAGAAAAGTGCCATTGTAAAAACATATATGGCACACCATCAAGCATTAATTTTACTTTCAATAAACAATTTAATAAATGACAACATATTGCAAAAAAGATTTATGGAAAATCCTGAGATAAAGGCAATAGATATTTTACTTCAAGAAAAAATGCCAAGTGACATGCTAATTACAAAGGATAAGAAGGAAAAAACTAAAAAAATAAAATATGCACCTTATGACAGTTATTTAGAAATGTCATATTCAAGAATAGATCCGTATTTAAGAAAATGTAATATTATCTCAAATGAAGACTATATGATTTTTACAGATGATAAAGGAGAAGGATTTAGTAAATACAAAGATATATTAATAAATAGATATAAAGAAACAAGAGATGAAAAGGAGCGGAATATTTTTCTATATAAAAGATTTAGAAAAAAACGATATCTGGAATGCATCTTTTGATGGAAAAAAGAGAGATAAATATACTGTTACATTTTCAGCAGATAGAACAAAATACACAAAGTTAAGAGACAATATAGAAACTGAAATCAATATAATTTGTGCACAGACCTTTTTAGCTGAAATAAGAAGTATTACTATAAAAAACAAATCAAATGAAGATAAAGAAATAGAAACAATTTGTGCTTTTGAGCCAGTATTATCAAGAAAAGAAGAAGACATTGCACATCCTGCATTTAATAACTTATTTCTAAAATATGATTTATCAGAAAATGGAGATATAATTATCAAAAGAAGTGCAAGAAACAATTTAAAAAATAGTATGTATCTTGGAGCAAATTTATTTGCAGTAGATAATGAAAATAGCAATACAGAATTTGAAATAAGTTTATCAAATTTATATAAAAGTTTAAATGGACAAGGTAATTTTTCAAATCAAATAGGGCTTGTAACAGATCCATGTGTAGCCTTTAAAAAGAAGATAAAATTAAAGGCAAATGAGGAAATAACTATAAATTTAGTAATTAGTGTTTCAGAAGATTTAAATGATGTAATTGGAACATTAGAGTATTATAAGATACCGGAAAATGCAAAGATGGAATTTAGTATATCAAAGACAAGAGTAGAAGAAGAAGCAAGATATTTAGGAATAAAAAGACAAGATTTAATAGCATTTCAAAATATTTTGCCATATATAATGACCAAAAACCCTACAAAATCTTTATATTTAGACAAATTACCTAAAAAAGAATATAAACAAAGTGATTTTTGGAAATATGGTATTTCAGGAGATATCCCAATAATACTTGTAAAAATAAAATCATTAAATGATGTATACGTTGTTAAAGAAGTCTTAAAAGTATTTGAATATATGAGAACAAAAGGGATAAGAACAGATTTAATTATCTTAGATTATGAGAAAAATGTATACGAGCAATATGTAAAAGAACAAATTATACAAGAAATACTAAATATGCAAATAGGATACTTGCAAAATGTCAGTAGCGGGATATTTATCTTAAATAATAACGAGATAGAAGATGAAAAGTTATTCGAATATAGGGCAAACATTGTAATTCCAGCAAATAGTGGCAATTTAACTGACATTATAAAAGAGATGGAAGAAGAATACAAACTAAATTTAAGAAATATCGGAGAAGATAAAAAAGCCATAAAAGAAATACCAGAATTTGAAAAAATCAAGCCTAATATAGACTTTGAAAAACTTAAATATTATAACGGATATGGTGGATTTTCAGAAGATGGAAAAGAGTATATTATAAAGATAAATAAGGAAAAAAATGTTCCAGTTCCTTGGAGCAATGTACTTGCAAATGAAAATTTTGGAACAGTTGTGACAAGCAATATGGGAGGATATACTTGGAGTAAAAACAGTAGATTAAATAGAATAAGTGCTTGGGGAAACAACCCTGCAAAAGACATCCCTTCTGAAATAATTTATCTAAAAGATATGGATTATGGAAAAGTATGGACATTAAATGCATCACCTATGCCAGATGACGAAGATTACTATATAACTTATGGATTTGGATATGCTTCATATTATCACGCAAGTTTAGGAATCATACAGGAATTAGAAGTATTTGTTCCAAAAGAGGATTCTATAAAGACAAATATTATAAGATTTAAAAATACAACCTCTGAAAAAAGAAAATTTAAGGTTATATACTATGTAAAACCTGTGCTTGGAGAAGACGAATTAAAGACAGATGGATATATTGATTTAGAATTTGAAAATAACACAATTTATGCAAAAAACACGTTATATGACGGCTTATCTAAAATAGTGTATGTATCAAGTAGTGAAAAAATATTATCATATACAGGAAATAATTTATTTTTTGTTGGAGAAAAAAGCCTAGAAAATCCAGTGGGAATAAATAAGCAAGAATTAAATATGGAAAATTCACTTGGAAATCCTACCTGTATTGCAGTAGAGATAGAAATAGAGTTAGAACCTTATGAAAATAAAGAATTTACATTAATGTTAGGAGAAGAAGATACAAAAGGAGAAATAGAAAAACAAGTAGAAAAGTATCAAAATCTGAAAAATGCACAAGATGAATTAAAGAAGGAAAAAGAATATTGGAATAAGATTTTAAGAACAATACAAGTGAAAACACCGTCAGATCAAATGGATATTATGCTAAATGGATGGGCAATGTATCAGACAATAGTGTGTAGACTTTTCGCAAGGTCTGGATATTATCAATCAGGCGGAGCCTTTGGATTTAGAGATCAACTTCAAGATAGCCTTAGCACTAAATTTATATTGCCACATACACTAAGAGAGCAAACAATTAAACACTCACAGCACCAATTTGAAGAAGGAGATGTAGAACATTGGTGGCATGAAGAAACTAAAAGAGGAATTAGAACAAGGTTTTCAGATGACTTGTTGTGGCTTGCTTATGCTGTTTGTGAATATATAGAAATGACAGGAGATTATACAATTCTAGATGAGGAAACTTGTTATATAAAAGGTGCTGAGCTTTTACCAAATGAGGATGAAAGATACGATATATATGAAGAAAGTAATTTAAAAGAAAGCATATATAATCACTGTATAAAAGCAATAGAGAAAGTTTTAACTTTTGGAGAAAATGGACTTCCAAAAATCGGCTCTGGAGATTGGAACGATGGATTTAGCAGAGTTGGAAATAAAGGCATTGGTGAAAGTGTATGGCTTGGTTTCTTTATGTATGATATTTTGAATAGATTTAATAAAATATGTATCTATATAGGAAAAACAGATTATGTAGAAAAATATGAAAAAATAAAAAATGAATTAAAAGTAAAATTAAATGAAAATGGATGGGACGGAAACTGGTACAAAAGAGCTTTTATGGATACAGGAGAAGTTCTTGGAAGCTCTAAAAATGAAGAATGCAAAATTGATAGTATTGCACAAAGCTGGTCAGTAATATCAAAAGCAGGAGATAACAAAAAAATAGAAACTGCAATGGAATCTTTGGAAAAGTATTTGGTAAATAAAGAAGTACGGAATAATAAAATTATTAGATCCACCTTTTGAAAAAAGTTCACTAGAACCAGGATATATCAAGGCATATTTGCCAGGAGTTAGAGAAAATGGAGGACAATACACACATGCTGCTATATGGGCAATAATTGCATTTGCTATGCTAAATCAAAAGGATAAAGCACAAAGGTTTCTAGATATGATAAATCCTATAAAACATTCAGAAACAGAAGAATTAGTTGACGTATACAAGGTTGAACCTTATGTCATACCAGCAGATATTTATGGAAGCAAAAATATGTTAGGAAGAGGAGGATGGACTTGGTATACAGGTTCTAGTAGTTGGTTTTATAAAGCAGGAATAGAGTATATTTTAGGACTAAAAATAGATAAAGGAATAATGACTATAAACCCTTGCATTCCAAATGAATGGAATGAATATAAAATACGATATGAATATAAAACAAGTATATATAATATAACTGTAAAAAACAGCTATAAAACAGATGGAATAAAAGAATTTTTAGTAGACGGGCAAAGGATAGAAGAAAAACAAATAAAGTTAATTGATAATGGTAGAATATATGAGGTAGAGGTAATTTTTTAAATCTCTACCTCATAATATTATATAAAAAGACACCTTGAAGATTCTTTTTCAAACTTAATTTGTGTCTTGGAAGGGAATGATTAATAGAAGTGAAAAGAATTATAGAAAAAATATCAGGGCTTATAGTTGTTTTGACAATAATCTCAATCTGGGGCATTTATAGTTATGATAGAGATAGCATAACTGCAAGTACGACAAGCCTTAGTAATCAAAAAATAGAATGGGGCTTAAAGAGAGCTAAAAACAATGAGCAACCAGATTTAGGGAAAGTAAATAAATCATTGATGGATAAATATAATGGTATAGCTATGGGAAATAATCAAGATAAATATGTGTATTTGACATTTGATATGGGGTATGAAGCGGGATACACAGAAAGTATATTAGATACTTTAAAAGCAAATGATGTAAAAGGTTTGTTTTTTATAACTGCACATTATTTAAACACAAGTAGTGATATAGTAAAAAGAATGATAGATGAAGGTCATACTGTTCGGAAACCATACGGTAAATCATTATAGTTTGCCATCAATTTCTGAAGAAAAACTGAAAGATGAAGTTATGACACTTCATACAACATTATATGAAATGCTCGGATATGAAATGAAGTATATAAGACCACCAAAAGGAGAATATAGCGAAAGGACACTTAGCTTGACAAATAGTTATGGATATACAACAGTAATGTGGAGCTTTGCTTATGATGATTGGGATGAAAATAAACAAGGAAGGACAGAATATGCAAAGGAAAAGATACTTTCAAATATTCATCCAGGATGCGTAATGCTTTTGCATGCAACTTCAAAAGATAATGCAGAGGTTTTAGATTCTGTTATAAAAGATATAAAACAAATGGGGTATGAGTTTAAGAGTATCGACGAGTTTAAGAGATAGATAGTATAATAGAGTAATAATATTTATTTTTCAAGAGTTTTGTCCTTTGCAGCCTACTAATTTTGTTACAATTCACAGCTTACATTATAAAAGCCGCCAAATCTCGTCGGGGATTTTATATTTATTATAAATTGAACCCACGCTGGAAACGCCTGCGAAGTTTTTCGGGGGTCTTCAATTTCTTCTAAATATAAAACCCCTGCGTTTGGCTACTTTAGATTAATAATTTATCTGTAAATTGTAACATTTCTTTTTAAAACAACAAAATTTCAAAAAACACTTGTAATTTGCAAAAAAATGTGTTATCATATTAAATAGTCAGTCTAAAAAACAAAATTGGAGGTGCAATATAAAATGGCAAAATGTGCAATTTGTGAAAAATCTATAAGCCACGGAAATAAACTAAGTATAGCTCGTTCTCATATAAGTAAGAGAAGTCAAAGAACTTGGAAACCAAATCTACAAACAGTTAAAGTAATGGTAGATGGTAATCCAAAAAAAATTAAAGTATGTACAAAATGTTTACGTTCTGGAAAAGTTAAAAGAGTTTAAGATAAATATAAAAAGAGTAGAAAAACTACTCTTTTTTGTTATACTATACACAATATATGTATTAGTCTTTGATACCAAATATAAATTTTACAAAGCCACGTAAAAATTTGGGTACCTTTTTTACAACTATTGTCATTTTACGGCTCACTCTCCTTTAACAAGATAACCAAATCAGACCAACGATTATAATAATAACACCAATAATAAATAGCCAACCACATAGAGGAAGTAATAATACAAAAAGCATTCCAAGACCAAAGCCTACCATACATACAGCTAATGTTTTTTTGAGAAGCCTAAACATAATATCTTACCTCCTATATAGTTATTATATTATTGAAAGCAAAAAAAAGTGAAGATAAAATTAAAAAAATAATCATAGAAAGGAATACTTAAAAAATGAATAAAAAGTCAAAGGAATTAGTTAGGGTGTTAAGAGAGACATATCCAGATGCTAAATGTAGTTTAGATTTTACTACCCCATTTGAAATGCTTGTTGCTGTTATGCTTTCAGCACAATGCACAGATGAAAGAGTAAATAAAACAACTCCTAGTATATTTGCTAAATATTCTATGCCAGAAGATTTTGCAAATATTGAGTTAGAAGAATTAGAAGAATTAATTCATCCTTGTGGCTTTTATAAAAACAAGGCTAAAAATATAAAAAAATGTGCACAAGAAATTGTAGAAAAATATAATGGAAAAGTTCCAAAAACTATGGAAGAATTAATGAGTCTTCCAGGAGTTGGAAGAAAAAGTGCAAATGTTGTAATGTTAGAAGCTTTTGGAGATGCTCAAGGTATTGCAGTAGATACGCATTGCAAAAGAATTGCAAACAAACTTCGGATTAAGCAAAGAAAAAGATCCAGAAAAAATAGAACAAGATCTTTTAAAATATTTTGATAGAGAAGATTACAAAGACATAAATCATTTGTTTATATGGCACGGAAGAAACATTTGCACTGCTAGAAATCCAAAATGCAAAGAGTGTCCAATAAATAAGATGTGTAAAGAATATAAATAAACAAATAGCATTAGGGGAACAATAAAAACTAAAAGGAGGTTTTTATGTTCAAACCTAATGCTATTTATTATGAAAAAAATATTGAAAATTATATTCTTGGACAAGAATTAATGGAAAAATATAAGGACGTTCCTAAAATTGAAATAGATAATCATAACAATATAGAGGAAATGAGAAAAAAAGAAAATAAAGAATTTGCTATTATGAAAAAGAATTTAATAATAGGAGTTAGAAAAACTCACAAATTTGTGGAAAATCATAAAGTTTCAGACTATCTTGTACCATATACATCATCAGGCTGCACAGCATCTTGTATGTATTGCTATTTAGTTTGCAATTACAATAAATGTGCATATTTGAGGCTATTTGTTAATAGAGAGAAAATGTTAGATAAAATAATTAAAACAGCAGAAAAGTCTGATAAAGACTTAACATTTGAAATAGGAAGTAATAGTGACTTAGTGCTAGAAAATACTATAACAAATAATCTTGTATGGACTATAAATAATTTTAAAAATACAAATAAAGGGAAACTAACTTTCCCAACAAAATTTGATATGGTAGATGATTTACTACCACTTGAACATAAAGGAAAAATAATTGTAAGGATGAGTGTAAATCCGGAAGAAATCATAAATAAGGTAGAGTTTGGCACATCAAGATTAGAAGGAAGAATAAATGCAATAAATAAGTTAAAAGATGCAGGATATGAGGTAGGAATACTAATTGCACCAGTTATATTTTTAGAGAATTGGAAAGAGCTCTATTTAGAATTAATAAAGAAGCTAGAATCAGAATTATCTAATGAAGTAAAAAAAGATGTATTTTTTGAAGTAATTTTTATGACATACAGTTATATCCATACAAAAATTAACGAAGAAGCATTTCCAAATGCGATAAATTTATATAATAAAGATATTATGACAGGAAGAGGAAAAGGAAAATATTGGTACAAAGAAGAAATAAGAAAGCAAGGAGAGGAGTTTTTTAGAGAAAATCTTAAAAAATATTTTAAAGATAATAAAATAATTTATATAGTTTAAAAAAATAAAAAATAATTATCTAAGATACTTGTTTTAATTTTGATAATGTGATATATATTATATAGAACAATGGTCTAATGAAAGGCGGAGTTTAATATGTATGATGATGATAAAAAAACAATACTAGTCGTAGATGATGAACAGTCAATAATAGACATATTAGTGTACAATTTAAAAAAGGAAGGATATAACACAATAGAGGCAACAGATGGTGCTTCTGCAGTAGAAATAGCATTAGCTCAAAAGCCAGATTTGATATTATTAGATATCATGCTTCCTAAGATGGATGGCTTAACAGTTTGCAAAAAAGTAAAAAATGCATTAAATGTACCAATACTTATTTTATCCGCAAAAGATGAGGAATTAGACAAAATTGTTGGATTAGAACTAGGAGCAGATGACTATATAACAAAGCCATTTAGTGTAAGAGAGTTAATGGCAAGGGTAAAAGCTAATCTTAGAAAATCAGAAGGAAATATTGCAGTTCCAGAAGCAAAAGATTTAAAAGAAGAACACAAAATACAAGTTGGAGATTTACTTTTAGATACAGATAAATTTGAAGTAAAAGTTAGAGGAGAAAAAATAGATTTAACAGTAAGAGAATTTGAAGTCTTAAAATATCTTGCAACACAACCGGGACAAATAGTATCAAGAGAATTGCTACTTGAAAAAGTTTGGGGATATGAATATTTTGGAGATATAAGAACAGTTGATGTTACAGTAAGAAGAATAAGAGAAAAAATAGAAGAAGATACAACAAATCCACAAATACTTGTAACAAAAAGAGGAGTAGGATACTATATTGCAAGACCAGAAGAATCTTAAAAAATGAAAATATATATTTAAGGGTGCTGGGAAAAGCACCCTCATTTATTAAAGGAGAGTATATAAAAATGTTAAAAAGTATTCAAATAAAAATAGTTCTAATATTTTTAATACTTGGAATAATTATGATTAGTGCTATTGGATATATAAATTTTGTAGATCTTGAACAAATGTCTAATGAAATAGCTATAAATAATGGAGAATATGAGATTGTAATTCAAAAATATCAAGAGCAAATAAAAGTAATAACGATTTTCACAATTGCTATGTTCACACTTATATCTGTGCTAGTTGGCATATTTGTAACCCAAAAAATAATAGCTCCTATAACTAGATTGATAAATAATGCAAAAAAAATAGCATCAGGTGAAGATATTGAGATCAAAGAGCTAGAAGCAGGAAAGAACAAAACAGAAGTAGATGAACTTGTAAATGCATTTTATATGATGACTAAAGAATTAAAAGAAAATTTAAATGAAGTATCAAGACAAAAAAATCAAATAGAAACAATACTTCTTCATATGACAGATGGAATTATAGCATTTAATATGGATGGAAAGATAATACTTATAAATCCAGCAGCAACTAGAATTTTAAGATTAATTCCAGAAGATGAAAACTTTGAAAAAATATTTACTAAATTAAATGTACCAGTAAACCTAGAAAAAATAATATACCTAGAAAATTGGACATCAACAGATGAAAGAATAACTATTGGTGATAATAGTGTACATTTGTATTTTGCACCTTTAAAAAATGATGATGATACACCAGCAGGAGTAATTGTTGTAATACAGGATATTACAGAACACGTAAAACTAGACAATATGAGAAAAGAATTTGTAGCAGATGTATCACACGAATTAAAAACACCAATAACATCAATAATGGGATATACAGACACTCTTCTTGAAGACGATTACGATAAAGATACACAAAATAAGTTCTTATCAGTAATTGCATCTGAGGCAAGGAGAATGGCAAAACTTGTTACAGATCTTTTGGCACTTTCAAGATATGATAATAATGAAGTAAAACCAGAAAAAACTAAATTTGATCTAGGTGTTCTTGTAAAACAATGTCAAGATAAAGTACAACTAGAAATAGATAAAAAGCATCATACTGTCGAATGCTTTGTAACTGCAAATGTTCCAGAAGTGTATGCAGATAAGGATGAAATCGAAAGAGTTATTTTAAATATACTTACAAATAGTATTAAATATACTCAAGAAGGCGGAAATATAAAAATATATGTAGGTTTTGTATATAATGATGCATATATAAAGATAATAGATAATGGCATAGGAATACCAGAAAAAGATTTATCACGTATTTTTGAAAGATTTTATAGAGTAGATAAAGCAAGAACAAGAGAAATGGGCGGAACAGGACTTCGGGCTTTCTATTGCAAAAGAAATACTTGATAGAAATAATGGAAGTATAGATATAAAAAGTAAAACAGGAGAGGGAACAGAAGTAGTAATAAAAATACCTACGAAATAATATTGAAAAGCTTGATTTTATGAGCATTCTCGTATATAATAATAAAGGCTAACATAAGTAAAAGAAGTTTGAGAGGAATGATTGATAGAAAATGGATATGGATAAAAAAGATAAAATAAAAGAAGTAGTGGAGTGGATATTGTGCATAATAATAGCTGTTGTGCTAGCACTTGTAGTTAGACATTATGTATTTACGCCAACAGTTGTAAATCAATTTTCTATGCGTACAACATTAGAACAAAATGATAGATTGATACTAGATAGATGGAGTATTACAACTAAAAAAGATATAAAAAGAGGAGAAATAATAACATTTGAAGCTCCATCAGTAACAAATGAAGATGCTATATTAGGAAGTTATAACCCAGATAATCCAGTCGCAATTTATTCAAACGAGCCAACAAATATAATTTCAAAATTCACTTATTACGTGTTAGAATGGGGAAAGACTAGCTATATAAAAAGAGTTATAGGAATAGCAGGAGATCACGTATTAATAGAAGATGGTAAGGTTTATTTAAATGGTGAAGAACTAGAAGAAGATTATTTAAGAGAAGGCATCACTACTGAAAGAAGCGGAGTATTTTATGATGTAACTGTTCCAGAAGGATATATATTTGCAATGGGAGATAATAGACCGGAAAGTATGGATTGTAGAGTATTTGGATGTATACCAATAGATAAAGTTGAAAGCAAGGTACTATTTAGATTTTGGCCATTTAGCAAATTTGGTAAAGTTTAGAGTCATATAAGGAGTAATGATAAAAATTGAAAATAAATCAAATAGATGAACTACTAAAAAACTCTATAAAATCAAATAAAATAGTAAATGGATATATGTTTTCTGGAAGCGGACAAACACCAAACTATGAATATGCTAAAAAATATGCAAAAATGATTTTGTGCTTAGAAGAAAATGTAGGTAATTATAATTGTAAATCTTGTTTAATGTTTGAAGACAAAAACCATCCAGACTTTTATGAGTTAAATAAAGGACCTCAGGAGAGCATAAAAATTGACGACATAAGATTAATGCAGACAAAAATATTTGAAAAACCTATAATTTCAAATAAAAAAGTTTATATAATCAATAATGCCGAAAAGATGACAATTGAAGCACAAAATTGCTTATTAAAAACAATAGAAGAACCACCTGAGTTTGTAACTATAATTCTTGTAGTAAACAATGAAAATAGTATATTAGTCACAATAAAATCAAGATGCACAAAAGTAGTATTTACAGAAGAAAGTATAAAAGAACTTGATGATGAAGCAAAAAATAGATTTTTGGAATTAGAAAAAATTTTTGGTAATGTAGATAAATATTTAAGTGTAGACTTATTAAACAAGTTAGATATACTTTATAAAGACAAAGATAACATTATACAAAATTTAGAATTTATAAATCTAATTTTTATGAAAAAAGCAAAGCAAGAATCAAAGTATCTAAAATACATAGACTATGTTGAAGATACAAAAGCAAAGCTGAATACAAATACTAATTTTGATATGTGTATAGACAATTTAATTTTACGAATATGGGAGGAAAGATAGATTGAAAACTATAGTTGGAATCAGAATAAAAAAACCAGGTAAAATATATTATTTTGATCCAGGAGAAGAAAAATTAGACTATGGAGATTACGTTATTGTAGAAACATCCCTTGGAGAAGAATACGCAGAAGTAGTAATACCAAATAAGGAAGTATCAGAGGATAAGATTGTAGCTCCTCTAAAACCTATAACAAGAAAAGCAACAGAAAAAGATAAAAAGCATTATGAAGAAAATAAAGAAAAAGAAAAAGAAGCTTTTGATATTGCTTTAAAAAATATAAAAAAACATAACTTGGATATGAATTTAATAGATGTGGAATATAAATTTGATAATAGTAAAATATTATTCTATTTTACAGCAGATGGAAGGATAGATTTTAGGGAACTAGTTAAAGATTTAGCTGCAATATTTAGAACAAGAATAGAACTAAGACAAATAGGAATTAGAGATGAGATAAAAAGAATAGGTGGAAATGGAATATGTGGAAGAGAACTATGTTGCTGTTCTTATTTATCTAACTTTGAAACAGTTTCAATAAAAATGGCAAAAGAACAAAACTTATCACTTACACCATCAAAAATAAGCGGAGCTTGTGGAAGACTTATGTGTTGCTTAAAATATGAGCAAGACGTATATGAAGAAAAACTTGCAAAACTTCCTAAGGTTGGTGCAATAGTTAAAACAGAAGATGGAGAAGGTATTGTAGAAGGAGTAGAAACATTAAAAGAAGTTCTTAAAGTTAAAATTGAAAATAAAGATGATATTATGATAAAAAGATATCCTGCAAAAGATGTAGTAGTTATAAAAGATGTAGAGGAAGAACAAGAAGAAAATATTGATGAAAATGACTTAAAGGAATTAGAAAAGATGGAAGAATTAGACAAAGAAGATATGCAAGATTAGAAGTAATATAGATTGAAAGGAGGTGCTTATGGAATGGCTTACAAAATAACAGATAAATGTATAAGTTGTGGCGCTTGTGCAGCAAACTGCCCAGTAGAATGCATTTCACAAGGAGAAGAAAAATATGAAATAAATCCAGATTTATGTGTTGGATGTGGAACTTGTGCAGATGTTTGCCCAGTAGATGCTCCAGAAGAAGAATAATGTACATAAAAATATTGTATCTAAAAAAGCAATAATATTTATTTAAAAATAAATATTATTGCTTTTTAGATTATTACAAAAGTATTAAATTTGTATTACATTTTCATAAATACTATTGACTTATTTAAATAATTTTATAAAATATATAGTGAGATAAAGAGGAGATAATAATTTGAGGATAATAAGTGGAAGCGCAAGAGGAACAAAACTAGAAACATTAGAAGGACAAGACACAAGACCAACACTAGATAGAGTAAAAGAAGCATTATTTAGCATAATTCAAAATTACATATATGAGGCCAACATTTTAGATTTATTTTCTGGAAGTGGAGCTTTGGCATTAGAATCTTTAAGCAGAGGTGCAACTTTTGCAGTTTGCTGTGATAGTTCAAGAAAAGCAATAGAAATTATAAAACAGAATGCAGAAAAAACACATTTAGAAGATAAAGTAAAAATAGTTAATAGAGATTATAAACAATGCTTAAACGAATTAAAAAATATAAAATTTGATATAATTTTTTTAGATCCACCATATAAAGAAGATTATTCGGTTTCAGCCATAAAAATTATAATGGAAAAGAATTTATTAGCTAATGATGGAATTATTGTTTTTGAAACAGATAGGGACGAAAATGAATTCAAGGAAATAGAAAATTATGCGATCATTAAAGATTTAAGAAGATATGGCAGAGTAAAATTATTATTCTTAAATCGAAAGGAGTAGAAGTACGTATGGAGATATTTACGTTATTAGAAACGATAGAAGAACTTCTAGAAAATAGTAAAAAAATCCCTTTTACTAATAAAGGAATTATTAATAAAGAAGAAATACTAGATATAATAAAAGAAATAAGAATAAAACTTCCAGAAGAGTTAAAACAAGCAAAATGGGTAAAAGAGGAGAGAACTAGAATATTAATTGAGGCACAAAAAGAGGCCGACGATATAGTAAAAGAAGCTGAAAACAGGATAATTTCTATGATTGATGAACACGAAATAACTAGAAAGGCGTATGCACAAAAGGCCGAGATAATTGAAACAGCAAATGAAATGGCAAGAGAAATTTCTAATGGAACTAAGGAACATGCAGATGCTTTACTTGAAAAAATAGAGGGTGTATTAGAAGAAACTCTAAAAACAATACAAAACAACAGAAAAGAATTAAAATAATAAAAAAGCAATAATATTTTAAATAGATATTATTGCTATTTTTTTATTTATCTTCTTTATTCACGATTATATTTGCAATGTGATAAATTAATTCTTTATCTTCAGGAGAACAATCTCTTAAAATTGAACTTAATTCGTCATTAAGATAAGATTTTGAATCATCAGATGCACCATTTAAAATCAATGCTTCAGAAATACCTAAGATATTACTAAGCTCATTTAAACGTTTTAGATTTATATGTGTTGTGCCAGTTTCTATTCTACTTAAATATGCAACAGAAACACCCATTATTTCAGAAAGTTTCTCTTGTGTATAACCTTTTTCAAGCCTAGCTTTTCTTAATCTTTGACCAATAAGTTTATAATCTAGTGCCATAATATCCCCCTTTCAAATAGCCTTTAATTATTTTTTAACATATTAGTTAGTATGAACTTTATTGTAAAATTATATTAGCATTTTGAAAAGAAAAAATTAAGACACTAAAAGGTAAAACTTTACTTATAAATTTAATAAAACAAATATTATTTTAGTACTTAAAAAATGTTCACATAATGAATTAAATTTTGAAAATTCTTTTGACTTTTTCCAAAATTTGTAGTATAATTAATATGTCTGAGAAAATAGAGACAAATTTTGAGAGGAAGTGTGAATATGTTCAATGTAGGCGATTACATAGTTTATCCAATGCACGGCGCAGGAACAATTGACGCCATCGAGGAAAAAGATATTTTAGGACAAAAACAAGCATATTATATAATAAAAATGCCTGGTGAAGTTAAAGTAATGATACCAACAGCACAAGCAGATAAAGTTGGAATAAGAAACGTAATAGATAAAGAACAAGCCAAAAAAGTATTTGACGTATTAGGCGAAGAAGATGCTCAAATAGAGATGAATTGGAATAAAAGATATAGAGAAAATATGGAAAAAATGAAAACTGGAGACATATATGAAGTCGCAGATGTTGTTAGAAATTTAAGCTTTAAGCAAAAGGAAAAAGGACTTTCTACTGGAGAAAAGAAAATGCTTACTAATGCTAAACAAATTTTAGTTAGCGAACTTGCATTAGCTGAGGAATCTTCAGAGGAAACAGTAGAAAATTTGATAGAAGATAGAATCTCTAAATCATTCAAAGAATTTAGAGTTAATAATATTGGAGAAAACATAGGAGTAAATAAATTTATACCATTTGATAGTAATAGTAGTGAAGATGATAGTTCAACAATAGTTGGATAGATTTAAAAAAATACAAGCGTCTATATTAGACGCTTATTTCATTTGAGGAGGAAAAAATATGTCTATATTAGTAACAGGCGGAACAGGATACATAGGAAGCCATACAGTTGTAGAATTAATAAATAATAAATATAAAGATATAATCATAATGGATAATTTATGCAATAGCTCAGAAGGCGTAATTGATAAAATAGAAAAAATTACAGGAGTTAGATGTAAATTCTATAATGCAGATATAAGAGACGAAAAGGCATTAGATAAAATATTTAGTGAAAATAAGATTGAAGCAGTTATACATTTTGCAGGATTAAAAGCTGTTGGTGAATCAGTTAAAAAGCCACTAGAATATTATGATAATAATGTTGGTGGAACAATAAAGCTATTACAAGCCATGCAAAAGCATGAATGTAAAAAAATAGTATTTAGCTCATCAGCAACAGTATATGGTGATCCAGGTACTCCAAAATATGTAGAAGAAATGGGAAGAGGAATTGCATCAAGTCCTTATGGTGAAACAAAAGGAGTAATTGAAGGAATTTTAGAAAGTTTATATAAAGCAGAGCCAGATTGGATAATATCTATACTTAGATACTTTAATCCAATAGGAGCACATAAAAGTGGATTATTAGGAGAGGATCCAAAGGGTATACCAAATAATCTTATGCCATATATTCAAAAAGTTGCAATAGGAGAATTAAAAGAAGTAAGTGTATATGGAGATGATTATGATACAAAAGATGGAACAGGAGAAAGAGATTATATACATGTTGTAGATTTAGCAAATGGACATGTTAAGGCATTGGAAAAATTAAATACACCAGGTATATATATCCATAACTTAGGAACTGGAAATAGTTATAGTGTATTAGAAATAATAAAAGCATTTGAAAGAGTAAATAATGTAAAAGTAAATTATAAAATTGCACCAAGACGTCCAGGAGATTTGAGTAAATTCTATGCAGATCCTACTAAGGCAAAAAAAGAATTAGGTTGGGAAGCAACTAATCGGCATAGACGATATGGTGAGAGATAGTTGGAACTTTATTAAAAATAATTCATAAGATTAAATTAAGACAATAAAAATACAGGGAGATAGTAATTATGAGAAAATATTTTGGAACTGATGGAATTAGAAGAATTGCAAACACAGATCTTACTCCAGAGTTAGTGTATAAAGTTGCAAAAGGAGGAGCTTATGTTTTAAGCAAACATACAGATAAAGCCCCACTTATTCTAATTGGAAAAGATACAAGATTATCAGGAAGTTTAATTGAAAGTGCAATGACAGCAGGTTTTTTAAGTTATGGTGCAAATGTAGTGCATTTAGGAGTTTTACCAACACCAACAGTTGCATATCTTACGAGAAAATTAAATGCAGATGCTAGTGTAGTAATTTCAGCTTCACACAATTCTTATGAATATAACGGAATCAAATTTTTTAGCAATAAAGGAATGAAACTTGATGATAGTATAGAAGAAGAAATCGAAGAAGCTATGGATTCTACTGAAATTAACAGTTTAAAAGCGGTTGGAGATAAAATTGGTACAGATAAGTATTTAGAAGATTTAAAAGAAGAATACATAGAATTTTTACTAGAAAATTTTGAATCACAGATAAAAGAAAATATGATTAACAATTTTGAAGTAGGTATTGATGTAGCAAATGGTGCAACATACCAAGTCGCAGATGAGGTATTTACTAAATTAGGAATAAAGCATAAGATAATTAACAATGAACCTAATGGAATAAATATAAATAAAGACTGTGGCTCAACACATATTGAAAGAATAGCTGAATTTGTTAAGAAAAATAAATTAAGCCTTGGTATTGCATACGACGGAGATGGAGATAGATGTCTTATAGTTGACGAAAACGGAAAAACATTAGATGGAGATATTATACTTGCTATTTTTTCAAAATATCTAAAGAATAAAGGAAAATTGAAAAAGGATACTTTGGTTGCAACTGTTATGAGTAACATTGGATTAAAAAAATATGCTACTCAAAATGAAATTAATTTGGTGCAGACAAAAGTTGGAGATAGATATGTTTTAGAAGAAATGCTAAAAAATGGATATAACCTTGGTGGAGAACAGTCAGGACATATAATTTTATTAGACTATAACCCAACAGGAGATGGAATACAAACCTCATTAATGCTAATTAATATATTACTAGAAAATAAATGTGCTTTATCAGAATTATATAAGGATATAAAGATATATCCACAAGTTTTAGTTAATGCAAAAGTAAATAATAATAAAAAGGAATTATATAAAGATGATAAAGACATAAAAGTTGCCATAGAAAAATTAGAAAAAGAATTTGAAAACAATGGAAGAGTGCTAATTAGACCTTCTGGAACAGAGAGCTTGATTAGAGTTATGATAGAGGGAGAAAATCAAGATTACATATCTAAAAAAGCAGAAGAATTAGCAAAATTAATAGAGAATAAGCTTAAATAAAATTAATTAATAAATTAATATTAAAAGATAATAATATTTAATATTATTATCTTTTTTAATATCCAAATAAAAATTTATTAAATTTCATTTACAAATTTCTTATTTTCACATTAATCGACATAATATAGGAAGGATTTAAAGATATCGTGTCGAATAATATAATATGTTAAAAGGAAGGTAAAAAGATGGCACGATATGAAAGTAGCTTGATAGACGAGATTAAAGACAATATCAACATCGTAGATGTAATCTCACAATATGTTGTATTAAAGAGAAAAGGAAGAAACTATTTTGGATTATGTCCATTTCATAACGAAAAATCACCATCTTTTTCAGTGTCTGAAAATAAACAAATATTTCATTGCTTTGGATGTGGCGCAGGTGGAGATGTTTTAGGATTTATACAAAAAATAGAAAATATTAGCTTTAATGAAGCTTTAGAGATTCTTGCAGAAAGAGCAAATATTGTTCTTCCTAAAATAGAAACAAGCAAGGAAGAACAAGAAAAACTTCTTTTGCAAGAGAAAGTTTTTGAAATAAACAAAATATCAGCCGAATATTTTCATCAAAACCTATATAAACCACTAGCAAAACAAGCTCAGGAGTATGTAAAAAAGAGAAAATTAGACAATGCAACTCTAAAAAAGTTTCAAATAGGTTATTCAGGCAATTATGATGATTTATATAAAGAATTAAAAAGCAAAGGCTTTAAAGATGAAGAAATATTCGAATCAAAATTAGTGCTAACATCAAAATCAGGCAGACCAAATGATGCTTTTAAAAATAGACTTATGTTTCCAATAAAAGACGTAAAAGACAGAGTAATAGCATTTGGGGGAAGAGCACTTGACGATTCTAAACCTAAATATATAAATTCACCTGATACGGTATGCTACAATAAAGGAAGAAATCTATATGCATTAAATATAGCTAAAAAAACAGATAAAGATTTTATCATAATGGTAGAAGGCTATATGGATGCTGTGTCACTTCATCAAAGAGGAGTAGATAATGCCGTCGCATCACTTGGAACAGCACTTACGGAAAGACAAGCTAGACTTCTAAAAAGATATAAATCTAAAATAATAATAGGATATGACTCAGATAGTGCAGGTCAAAATGCAACAATGAGAGGACTTGAAATTTTACAAAATATGGGGTTTGACATTAGAATCTTGCAATTAGAAGGAGCAAAAGACCCTGATGAATTTATAATAAAATACGGAAGCGGAAAATTCAATTTATTTTTACAAAATGCAATATCATTAGTTGAATTTAAGATAAAAAATCTAAAACAAAACTTAGATTTAGATCAGACAAATGATAAGATTAAATTTTTAAATGAAGTTAGTGAGATTTTGTCAAAGACAAAAAATGATATTGAAAAAGAAGTATATATTGATAAAATTTGCAAAAACTATAATATTTCAAAAGAAGCAATATATGCTCAGCTTAATAAACTTGCTTATGCAAATTCAACATCAGCAAAGGTACTTGAAAGAAATCAAGCTGTAAAAAGGACTGCAATAAAAGTTAAAGAAGAAACACAAAACTCTAATTTTGCAAGAGAAAATTTAATAATATTATTACTTATAAATGAAGGGCAAAAAGTATATGAAAAAATAAAAAACGAGATTGCACCTTCTGATTTTAAAGACGAAAAAAATAAAAAAATCGCTAAGGTTTTGTATGAAGAGCTAGAAAAAGGGGATATTAGTAATATAATAGGACTATTTAGTGACGATGAAGAACTTATAAGTCATATTACATATATTTTGTCAAAAGAGCTAGATATAAATGATGTTGACAAAGCAGTTAACGATTTAATGAATAAGTTTTTGATAGATAAACTCTTAGAAGAAAAAAATCTAATACTTAAAAAATTAGTCTCTGAAAATTTAGATAAAGAACAAACTGAAAAAATTGAAAACAGACTTAAAGAAATAAGTATCAAGATTGCAAGTATAAAGTAAGGAGGGTATAAATACAATATGGCTAAAAGTAAAAAAGAAACTGAAAATGAAGTTAAGAACGAAGCTAAAATTGAAGTTAAACCTAAAAAAGAAACCAAAGCCGAAAAAGAAGTTGAAATAGAAAAAGAAAACGAAGAGACAAAAGAATTAACAGATAAAGAAAAAGTAGATAAAATACTATCAAAAGCAAAAGCAAAAGGTAGTATTACTTATGGTGAACTTGCATCAGAACTAGAAGATGTAAACCCAGAAGAGATAGACAAAGTATTTGATGCATTTGAAGAAATCGGTGGAGATCTTTTAAAAGAGGACGATTTTGAAGATATTGAACCAGACATAAGTGAATTAGAATCAATAGAAGAAGTAGATATAGAAAATAGCCTTACAGACTTAGATGGAATCAATATAGATGACCCAGTAAGAATGTATTTAAGAGAAATAGGTAGAATACCACTTCTTACATATGATGAGGAACTAGAATTAGCTGAAAAAATTATGCAAGGTGATGAAGAAGCAAAACAAAAACTTGCTGAATCAAACCTAAGATTAGTTGTAAGTATAGCTAAAAAGTATTTAGGAAGGGGTATGTTATTCTTAGACCTTATACAAGAAGGAAATATGGGTCTTATTAAAGCAGTAGAAAAATTCGATTACTCAAAAGGATATAAATTTAGTACTTATGCAACTTGGTGGATTAGACAAGCTATAACTAGAGCAATAGCTGATCAAGCAAGGACAATAAGGATACCAGTTCATATGGTAGAAACTATCAACAAATTAATACGTACATCAAGACATCTACTTCAAAAGTTAGGACGTGAACCTACCCCAGAAGAATTAGCAGAAGAGTTAGAGATGCCTATTGATAGAGTAATGGAAATCCAAAAAATCGCACAAGACCCTGTATCATTAGAGACACCAATAGGAGAAGAGGATGATAGCCACTTAGGAGATTTTATTCCTGATGATGATTCACCAGCTCCACAAGATTCAGCAGCATATACTTTATTAAAAGAACAACTAGAAGAAGTCATGAATACTTTAACCCCAAGAGAAGCAAAGGTATTAAAGTTAAGATTTGGACTTGAAGACCGGAAAGGCAAGAACACTAGAAGAAGTTGGAAGAGAATTTGAAGTAACTAGGGAGAGAATAAGACAAATAGAAGCAAAAGCACTTAGAAAACTTAGACATCCTAGTAGAAGTAAAAAACTTAGAGATTATATGAACTAAATATAATATGAAAAACTATAGAGAGGAAAATAAATATATGTCAGAAGATAAAAGTAAAGAAAAAATAAGTTTGACAAGTTATGATCCTGTGGAAACACCAGAAGAAGTTATAAATTCAGATAAAGATACAAAAAGAAGAGAAGCCTTTAAAGACGCATATAAAAGAATAGCTACAATTATACCAGAATATTTTATGTCACAAAGAAGAAAAAGAAAAAACGGATCTACTTCGGGAGGAACATCATTCTCACAGAATATTGTCGTTACACCTGAAAAAGTATCAATTGAAAGAAAAGAAGAAAAACATACAGAAAAAGAAAATGAAAGAGAAATAGGAGAGTAATATACTATTAATATTTAGCTCTGCTAACAATTGCATTAAATAATTTTTTAAAATTCGTTGACAAATTTGAAATATGAGTTTATAATATTATAGTAATGCTCATGGCGAAGTAGCTCAGTTGGCTAGAGCATCCGGTTCATACCCGGCAGGTCGAGAGTTCGAATCTCCCCTTCGCTACCAAATGAAAAAGTCATACAAATATTGATATTTGTATGACTTTATTTTTAATTATAAATTTATATTATTTATATTTTTTCATTTTATTTAATAAGTCTTCAAAGAATTCTATTAAAGTAGGTATTCTTTTCCTTGGAATTTCTTTGGTGAACTTTTTAAGTCTTTTTCTAATAGAATTTATTGTTAATTTTTGAGTTACAACTGTTTCTACTAATTTATATAGTTTCTCATTCGTTGCAGTTACTTCATAGCCATTTTGTTCTAAAAATATAACTGTAGACAACAAGGAAGTCCTTTTATTCGCATTATAAAATGCATGATTTCTTGCTAATGATCTCATATAGCATGATGCTTTTGTTAAGATATCTGGATATAAATCAATCTTGTTGTATGTTTGTTTAGGTTCTTCTATAGCAGAAAATAATAAATTATAATTTTGAACTCCTCTTAATTGATCTTCATTTTCATTTTCTGAAAATTCTTTATCTACAACCACCATATGTATGAATAAAATTTCTTCTATGGATAAATATCTTATTTTAATTTTTTGACAACTTCCTTAACGCACTTTGTAATCTTTTTGCAGATTTTAATGTGCTATCAGCAAATTCTGGAGAAACTTTTTTTTGCCAATTTTTCTTTAATCCAATTTCTTTTTGAATATATGGTGGTATTTCAAACTCATTCATTCTGTTCATTATTCTTTCCATTATTTCTCCCTCCTTATCCATAATTCCTCCTTAATAATATATAGTACTTATATATTATTAACAAGTTTAAATTATGTTATACTATTGCATAGAAAAAACGTGTTGACATAATTTATTATAGATATAATTCTATTTTAACATGGACAACCAAAAATTTCAAGTAAAATTGCAAATTTTAATAAATTAATGCTCAACTAGTATAAAAGATAACATATCTACATCAAAAAAATGAATACTATATATGAGAGGTGTAGTATGAGAGAAGAGGAGATAGTAAAATTATGGAAAAATGGAATAGATAAAAATAAACTTGCAGAAATATATAAACGAAGTTATAATCAACAAATAAAAATAATAAGAAGTTCAGTAAAACATAGACATAGTGGAAAATTTATAAGTAATTATGAAGCTTTGGCTTGTGTAGAAAGAGCTATATATAAGAATATTATGGATAATAATATGCAAAAAAAATTATAAAATGTTAATCAGAATCAAAAGCAGAAATTGTAGCTAAAGTATCTCCTAATTGACTAAAGAAAGTAGACAATAGATTAATTTCTTGCTGAGATTTGCCGTCTAGCAATTTCACAGGCTAAAACAGATATAAAGGTAACAAATTCACATGAATTCATTATAAACCTCCTCTGATAAAGTATATGATACAAATTAGTGTATTGACATTGTAAATTTTTTAAGATTTCCAAAAGAAAAGGCGCCAATAGGTGGCGCCAAATCTATAACTATTTTCGATTGCTTACTACTACATAGTTGCGGCAAATCTGTATCAGAATGAGGGCAATCCCTGCTAACATAAATTCTATATGTGCCTCAAATGAACCTATCTTGAACACAGATATAACCGCTCCTACGAATACCGCAAGTGAACCAATAAAAGCATACATTATAAAGTCCTCCATATTATAGTTATAGGGTACGTTTTATATAAATATATTATACCATAATTTTACATAAAAATCAAATTTAATGCATATTAGAAGCGACTTCAGGCATCTTTCTTTTCCTTAGGAATTACAATTTCTTTCTCATTTTTCTTGTCCGTTTTTGGCTTGCTAATTGGAATATGATTATAAACAGGAGATATATCTAAATCTTTGCCATCTCCAGAAACGATTTCAATATTCTTTTTCTCTTCTTTTTTTTCTTCCATATAGACCTCCATATTAAACAATAATTATATTTGTATTCCATTATCCCAAAGTTCTAATCTAACAATTTCATTTTACTATAATCTCAAAAAAAATTCAATAGTCATTACAAATTATCTATGTATCTCTTTACTTTTCGCTAAAAAAATTATATAATAATTGCAAAATCAAAAAAGGGAGAAGAAAAATATGACAGATATAATAAAAGAGCTAGAAGAAAGAGGATACATAGAACAATTAACAAACGAAAATGAAATGAGAAAATTGTTTCAAAAAGAAAGTGTAAGATTTTATATAGGAATAGATCCAACAGCAGATAGCTTACATATAGGACACTTTGTAGCATTAATGGTAGCATCAAGACTTCAAAAAGCAGGACATAAGCCAATCATACTTATGGGTGGTGGAACTGCTATGATTGGAGATCCAAGTGGAAAAACAGATATGAGAAAAATGCTTACAAAAGAACAATTAGAGCATAATGTGTCTTGCATAAAAAAGCAAGCAGAAAGATTTGTATCTTTTGAAGGAGAAAATGCAGCAATAATAGTAAACAATGGAGATTGGTTATCTAACTTAAATTATATAGATTTTATGAGAGAAATAGGAACACAATTTTCAGTAAATAGGATGCTTGCAGCAGAATGTTACAAAGCAAGACTTGAAACAGGACTTACATTTTTTGAAATGGGATATATGCTAATGCAAAGTTATGATTTCTTACATCTATATGATAAATATAACTGTAAAATGGAAATTGGTGGAAATGATCAGTGGTCTAATATTATAGGTGGAGTGGAGCTTGTTAGAAAAATGAGAACTGATGAAGCTTATGGACTTACATTTAGACTACTTACAACAGCAGATGGAAGAAAGATGGGAAAGACAGAAAAAGGAGCATTATGGCTAAATCCAGATAAAACATCTCCTTATGACTTTTACCAATATTGGAGAAACATAGGGGATACTGAGGTTAGAAAAGTATTAACACTACTAACATTTTTACCAGATGAAGAGATAGAAAGATTATCTTCATTAAAAGATGAACAAATAAACGAAGCTAAAAAAGTTGCAGCTTACGAAATAACAAAGCTAATACATGGAGAAGAAGAAGCAAAAAAAGCAGAAGAAGCATCAAAAGCATTATTTGAGGGAATGGGAGACATAAGCAATATGCCTACAACAAAGCTAGAAAATATAAACATAAGTCTAGTAGAAGCTATTGCTCAAATAGGAATTAGTGAGTCAAAAGGTCAAGCTAAAAAACTTATAGAGCAAGGCGGAATATCTTTAAATGATGAAAAAATTACAGATTTAAGTTATACATTATCTGAAAAAGACTTCAAAGAAGGATATGCGATTATTAAAAAAGGTAAAAAAACATATCATAAATTGGAAAAATAAAGGGAAAATACATAATTTTTACTAAAATCATTGCAATTCATTTTTAATTGTGTTAAAATATATATTGCATTTTTAAAAAAGTATTTGTATTTTAAGAAAGGAATGATAACACTAGATGGAAATTATAAAAAATATATTATTAGTAGTATATGTAATCGTATCAGTAGTACTAATAATATTAACATTAATTCAATCAAAAGATGATTCTGGATTGTCAGGAACAATAACAGGATCTAGTACAAATAATTTCTATAATCAAAATAAGGGAAGGACAAGAGAAGGAAGAATGAAAAGAGCAACAATAACATTAGGAATTTGTTTTGCAATTCTTGCTGTTGTGCTTTCAATCTTCTATATATAAAATATTGAAATTAAGTGAAAAAGGGACTTTTAAAAAAGTTCTTTTTTTATCTAGCATGAAACTTTAAAAAAATCTCTATTTAAATAAATTATGGAGGAAAAATGTACGAAGATATATTTATACCAGAAACTGATAAGATAATACTCAACTTACATGACATGGAAAAGCAAGAAGCATTGTTTTATCTTGAAAAAGCGATAAATACAGCAGAAGATAATATAAAAGAAATAGTTGTTATACATGGGTATAGAAAAGGACAGGTTCTATTAAATGCTGTGAGGAATGAATTTACTCATAATAGAATTGAAAAGAAAATTATACCATTTAATAAAGGAATAACATTAATTTATTTAAAACCAAGAGAAAGATAAGAAAAAACAAGTAAAAACTTCTTTTGAAAATAAGAATTATTATTTTCAAAAGAAGTTTTTTTCTTAAATAAAATTAAATTAATCAATAATATTGACTTTTTTACTTAGTTATTATAAGTTAATAGTAGGAAAAATAGAAAGGATATAAACATATGATACGAGAATTTTATGAAAAGATAAATGGAGACTATGAAGTTGCCATTTCAAGAATGCAAAATGATGAAAGGATAAAGAAATATTTAGGATTTTTCTTAGCTGATGAATCATACAACCAATTAGAAAATGCAATGAATAATGAAGACTGTGACGCAGCATTTATAGGGGCACATACTTTAAAAGGAGTTTGCCAAAATATGGCATTTACAGAGTTAAGCCGAGTTGCTGAACAAATTACAGAAGAATTAAGATCAAAAGAATTTGACAAGGCAAAAGAAACATTTCCAAAAGTCAAAATTGAATATAAAAGAGTAATTGAAGAAATTAAAAATGTGTTATAGGAAATAATTAAATTATGATTATATAAAAGGGGAAATTAATGGAAGAAAGAGATACATTACTAATTGTTGATGATGTTAAAATTAATAGAGAACTATTAAAAGATATATTTGAAGATGGAGAATATAAAATTTTAGAAGCTAGCAATGGAGAAGAAGCAATAGAATTGCTAGATGCTCATAAAGATGAAATTGCACTATTATTCTTGGATTTGGTTATGCCAAAAAAGAATGGGTTAGATGTAATGCATCATATGTCACTTAACAATATGATAGATACAATTCCTGTTATTATGATAACAGGAGAAGCAACTGTTGAAAGTGATGTAAAGACATATGAACTAGGAGCAGCAGATATTATATATAAACCATTTGAACCAGCAGTAGTAACTCGTCGTGCTAAAAACATTATAGAATTATATCAGCATAGAATTTCTATTGAAAACGAGCTAGAACTTCGTACACAAGAGTTATTTGAAAGTAAAAGACAAATAGAGCAAAACAACAGATTCTTAATTAATGCTTTAGCCTCAGTTGTAGAATTTAGAAGTCTAGAATCTGGGGAACATATTCAAAGAGTTAAGAAATTCACAGACATAATGTTAAGACATTGGAGAGCATTATATGGAGAAAAACAATTTTCAGACGAGCAAATTGAACTAATCGTAGATGCATCTGCACTTCATGATATTGGAAAAATTGCAATACCAGATAAAATACTTTTAAAACCAGAAAGATTTAATGATGAAGAATACGAAGAAATGAAAAAACATACAATCTATGGCTGCAAAATGCTAGAAAAATTCAAACAAGAGGAAAACGAGTTTTATAACTATTGTTATGATATTTGTCGCTATCATCATGAAAGATATGATGGAAGAGGATATCCAGATGGATTATCAGGAGATAATATTCCAGTATGGGCACAAATAGTATCAATTGTAGATGTTTATGATGCACTTGTAAGCAGACGAGTATACAAAGATTCTTTCTCAATGGAAGAAACATTTAGAATGATTAATGATGGCGAATGTGGTGTTTTTTCTCCTAAACTATTAAAATGCTTTAATGATGCAAGAGATGATCTTATTTCTAATACTACAAAAGAGCAAATGGGTGAGGAGGAATAAAATATGACCTCAGGTAATAAAGAAAAAATAAAAACAAGAATAGATAAAAATATAAAAGAAAAAGCACGAAAAATTAGAATAAGTAATTTATTTATTATCATAGTAACAATTATTATAGCAATTGCTATTTATTATTCATATCAAATATTCTCAGAGCTTGTAACAGATAAAGTAATTGCAACTTCTCTTAGGAGTATGAGAGAAATATCACGTCACGATGAAAAATCTATAACTTCTGGACTAGAACATAGATGGATTAGTATAGAGGGCGTTGCAAAAGAAATTAAACAAGATAGATTTAATAGCATCTCAGATATGCTTAAACAACTAAATATTAAAACAGAATCAGCTGAAAGTATGGAGATTGTTTTAGTAACAGAAGAAGGAAAAACTTTCAGTAGTATGTATACAGTAAAAGAAGATAAAGAATTACTTGAATTATGCAAAAATTCAGAAAAAGGTAGATTTGCATATAGAAGAGACGATAATAACAATATGGCAGCAGATATACGAAAAGAAATGCTTCTTTTGGGATCAAAAATAGAACCATTTACAATAGATGGAAATCGTTTTGTATATATAGTAGGATATTATGAAATTGGAAATTTAACAGACGAATTGAAAATTGAAAGCTATGGTGGAGAAGGATATAGTAGTGTAATAGATCAAGATGGATTTTATTTAGTATCAGTATATCGTAATAATAATCTATTTGAAAGAGAAAACTTTTATACAGTATTGAGTAAAGAAAGAATTTCAGGAGGACTCACAATAGAAGATGTTCGAAAAAAAATAGAAGCAAGAGAAAGTTTTTCTTTGCAATACACACTAGATGGACAAGAACGTATTATGGTTTGCACACCAATGAGTGAAGTAGATTGGTATTGCATTATGTCTGTGCCACTTTCTATATGTCAAGAGCAAAGTGCCGATTTATTGCAAATGCTAACTATATTAATAGTGGCAGTATTAATTACGATTTGCATTGTTATTATTTTAGTATACAGAAATAGATTGCAAAGAAGTTCGATGAATTTCGAGATAAAGCATAGAGACGAGTTAGAAGAAGCTCTTGCATTAGCAGAGCAAGCAAGTAGAGCTAAAACAACATTTTTAAATAATATGTCACACGATATTCGTACGCCAATGAATGCTATCATTGGATTTACTTCACTTGCAAAAACTCATATAGATAACAAAGAACGTGTTTCTGATTATTTAGATAAAATATCACAATCTTCAAATCATTTACTTTCTTTGATAAATGATGTACTAGATATGAGCAGAATAGAATCAGGAAAAGTAAATATTGAAGAAAAAGAAGAAAACCTTGCTGAAATACTTTGCAGTATAAAAGATATTATAGAAGCAGATATAAATGCAAAACAAATGAAATTTACTATAGATACAGACAATATAACAGATGAAAATATATATTGTGATAAACTAAGAATTAATCAAATATTAATTAATCTTTTATCAAACTCAATTAAGTTTACTGAGCAAAAAGGAACAATATCATTCCGTATTACACAGAAAAAGAACTCTAAAAAGGGCTATGGAACTTATGAATTTAGAATAAAGGATAATGGAATAGGAATGAGTGAAGAATTCTTAAAAGAAATCTTCGAACCATTTGCAAGAGAACGCAATACAACGGTAAGCGGAATCCAAGGAACAGGACTAGGAATGGCAATTACTAAAAACATCGTTGATATGATGGGTGGAACAATAGAAGTAGAAAGTGAAGTAGGAAAAGGCACAGAATTTATCGTTACACTAGAACTAAGATTACAAGAAGACCAAACAAAAATAGAGGAGAAAAAAGAAGAAGAAAAAGTTGACTTTTCAGGAAAGAGAATTTTGCTTGTAGAAGACAACATGATGAATAGAGAAATTGCAACAGAATATTTGACAGACTTCGGATTTAAAATAGAAAATGCAGAAAATGGAAAAGATGCTTGCGACATACTAGAAAACTCTGAACCAGGATATTTTGATATAGTTTTAATGGATATTCAGATGCCAGTAATGGATGGATATGAGGCAACCAGAACAATTCGTAGCTTTAAAAATAAGCAAATTGCTAATATTCCTATTTTAGCAATGACAGCAAATGCATTTGAGGAAGATAAGAAGGCTGCAAAGGAAGCAGGAATGAATGGACATTTAGCAAAACCTATTGATATACAAAAATTAATTGAAACATTGAAAGAAATTTTAGATTAACAGTTAAATAAGGGAGAATTAAAATGAGTAAAAAAATGATAATAGTTCTAGTCATAATAACAATATTAGTTTTGGGAGTGTGTTTTCTAATTAGTAGAAATTCTTCAAGAAGATATTTTGAATCTGAATTAAAAGATGACAGCATCACATTAACAGTAAAAGTGCCAGTACTACAAATGTCATCATACAAAGATAAAGAACTATATGATGCATATACTTTTATAAAAAGAGCAGCCACGGCATTTGAAAATCAATACAAAAATGCAAATGTTAAAATAAATGTAATACAATTTGCAAAGGCAGACGAAGATGATCAAATAATAGGATGCTTTAATACAGAAAATTCGACAGATGTTCTATATGAAGAATATATGAATATGTCCACTTACATCCATACAGGAAAAGTAGTACCACTAGACGATATTATTACAGAAGAAATAGAAGAGGATATAAATGACAATTATTGGGAAATTAGCAAATTAAATGGAAAAACGTATATGATGCCATATTTAGGTATGCAAAATACTTTATGCTACAATAAAGATATGTTTAAAGAGTGTGGACTTGGAAAATATATAACAGATAAAGACATTATTCAAAATTGGTCATTAAAAGATTGGGATACTATTCTTGAAACATTGCATAAGAAACTTCCAGATAATATATATACAATGTTAATGTACGGAAAAAATGAAACGGGAGACACTCATGTTATTACTCTTCTTCGCAGTAGAGGAAGTACTTTCTTTGAAAGTGATGGAAAAGTAAAATTAAATACAAAAGAAGGAATAGCAGCAATAAAATGGTTAATGGATTGCAACAAAAAAGGATATTTCCCAGCTAATGCAGAAAATATTGAAATTAATGATTGTTATGATTTATTCTTAAATGGACAATTAGCGATATATATAAATAACCCTGTTTTGGAGGCATCAATTAGTAAATCAAATATCAATTACGGACAAGTAAATTTCCCATCAATAGATGGAAAAGGATTTAATACGACATTCCTTACAGGATTTGAAGTATTTGATAATGAAGATGAAGAAAAGCTTAAAGTTGCAAAAGATTTTGTAAAATTTATTTATGAAACAGATGAATGGTTAGACTATTCAGTTGGTGCAATACCTTGCAGTAATAAAGTCGCAGCTAAATATGCAGACGAATTAGAAAATATACAAAAATATATAGACAATGTAGAAAATGGATGGAACTTTACAGGAAATGCACCTGCTTGGAGAAAAGTAAGAAGTGTATTTTATAAAGATATAAAAGAATTACTATATGGAGAAAAAACAGCAGAAGAGATTGCAATACTAATTGAAAATGATTGCAATAAAGCAATAGAAGATGGTTATTCAAACAGCAAATTACACGAATAAATTTTATTAATATAATCAAAAAATAATATAAAATTATAAAATACAAAAAGTATAATATAAACTCCTTTTGGAAATAATGAAAATAACAGAATTTATTTCCAAGAGGAGGTTTTTTATTTGATAAAGAAGGTTGAAATATGCGGCGTAAATACCTCAAAACTACCTGTACTATCAAATGAAGAAAAAAACGAACTATTTGCTAAAATAAAACAAGGAGACGAAAAAGCAAGAGAAGAATTTATAAATGGAAACTTAAGATTAGTTTTAAGTGTTATACAAAGATTTCGGCGGAAGAGGGGAAAGTCCAGATGATTTATTTCAAGTAGGTTGTATTGGCTTAATTAAGGCAATAGACAATTTTGATACAAATCTAAATGTGCAATTTTCTACTTATGCAGTTCCAATGATAATTGGAGAAGTTAGAAGATATTTAAGAGACAATAATCCTATAAGAGTTAGTCGCTCAATAAGAGACTTAGCATATAAAGCAATACAAGCAAGAGAAAAACTAACAAAAGAAGAAGGAAAAGAGCCTACGATAGAAAAAATTGCAAAAGAGATTGGAGTTCCAAAAGAGGAAATTGCATTCAGCTTTGATGCAATACAAGATCCAATATCTCTGCAAGAACCAATATATAAAGATGGTGCAGAAAATATATTTATAATGGATCAAGTTAGTGACACTAAAAATACGGATGAAAAATGGGCAGAGAATTTAAGCTTAGCAGAGGCAATGAAAAAATTAAATAAAAGAGAAAAAATAATAATAACAAAAAGATTTTTTGACGGAAGGACACAAATGGAAGTCGCAGAAGAAATAGGCATTTCACAAGCACAAGTTTCAAGACTTGAAAAAACGGCCATACAAAGAATAAAGAAAAGCTATAAATAAAAAAAACTCCCTTAGCATAAATGCTAACAAGGGAGTTTTTTAGAGATTTAATTGCAAAGTTATAAAAGATATTGTATAATAAGTTATATTAAAATCTATTAATTTTTTTCATGTATATTTCTATACAAAGAAAATCAGTTTTAAATTATTATTCAAAAAGGAAGGAGAGGTTTTATTTGGACATAGAATTAAATAATGAAGTAGAGAAAGGTACTATCTCTAATGATAGTGCTATTAGTGAATTTACTAAGGAATTATCAAAAACGCTAGAAATTGAGGACTTATTTTCTTATCGAAGACCGATTGACAATGGTGAATTTACAGATGAAAATCTTATGAAATTGGAGGAGGAATACAAAAATATAATTAAAGAATTTCTTAATATTCAAGAATTTGGGAATAGTAAGATTTATGAGGTTTTAGATTTTGGAAAGAACTATGATTTAATTAGAGAATATGACAAAGAAACAGAAGAAATAATAAATTTACAAGTTCCAAAAGGTACGCTTCCTCAAAATTGCAAAATGGGGATGCTATTACATAAGGAAAATGATGAATTTTTGATAGATAAAGAAATGACGCAAGAGATGTATTATAAAATGAAAGAATATGAAACAAAATTACTTAATGAGCAAGAAAAATATTTGAAAAAAATGAGAAAAGATGGAGAACTATATTACGTTAAAAAAATAGAGCGGAGATTGCAAATCTTGGAAAACAGAACTAAGCTATAATGGCGAGACTTTTCAAGAAATAGATATCCCACATGATGTTTATCATAAAATATGCCCAGGCTCTATTATTAAATATGAAAAAGGTCAATATGTTGTAGTAGAAGGAGAAAGCATTTTTGACCTATACAAAAATTTGCCGATAGATGAACAGTATTGCAAAATGGAAAACGTATATTATACACCTAAGGGAAAATTAACTAAGAATCAATTAGATGCATTAAATGAAATGCAAAATGAAAAACCAAAGGAAAAAAGCTTTTTTGAAAAGATTTATGATAAGCTTAAAGAGTTTAAGCAAAAAATAATGAACATGTGGAAATGAAGAAATTTGTATATAAGGTAGTTTGTAAAGTAGAGATATAAAGGCAAAACAAAAATTCGCAAAAGCTATTGCGGAATAATAAAAAATATGATATAAATATAAAGGAATTGAAGGGTAGCAATATTAAGAAAAAATCACTTGTTCGGAGATTCTGAACAATTAGAAAGGATAAATATGGAAAATCATAAATTTATGGTATATGTAACAGTACAACTATTACTTATTAACCAAGATAAATTATTATTAATGAAAAGAAAAAATACAGGATACGAAGATGGAAAATATGGCTTTATAGGAGGACATTTGGAGGAAGATGAAGATTTTAAAACTGCTATTATCAGAGAAGCAAAAGAGGAAACGAATATTGACATAGATAGAGAAAATTTAAAATTTATATCAATAGTACATAGAAAAGATATTACTAAAAACTATGTAAATATATTCTTTTTGTGCAATAAATTTTGTGGAGAAATAAAAAATAATGAACCTGATAAATGTGACGAAATTAAATGGTTTGAATTAAATAAATTACCATCTAATATTATACAAATTGAAAGAAAAGTTATAGAAAATTATAAAAAAAATAATAATTACTTAATTGAATATGGTTGGTAAAAATAAACAATCAGTGTGCTTAAGTAGTACACTGATTGAGAGTAAATTATAGAATCATTTCTAGGTAATCCATAATAGATTGTGTCCGTTTTTTCACAGAACCACTCACTGTCATAAAATGTTTGGAAATTTTCCCTTCAGCTTTTTGACTAGCATATAATTTTGAGGCAATTTTGTCCTCAAGATGCCGATGTTCATCAAAATACCTTAAAGTATCAGAATTCTGCAATTCAAATTCTACAGGCACATAGATGAATAAGTCATACGGGTTAAATTTTAAATATTCAATAGCAGTGTCAACGAAATTGTTTGTTAATTCAGGATATACTCGCTCACAGTCAGTATACCAATAAATAACTTGATCTAAGGGTGATCTGTCTGCTACAAAGCCAGAAGTACTGCATTTGAGTTGCTCTTTAATTCTTACTAGTAGAAGAGCATGTTCTAATAGAACCATAGTTTTACCGTCAACATCTCTTACATCTTCGACACCTAAGCTGGATATAATTGGTCTTGCGTGATTAGTTACTGTTGGCAAATGTAATTCATTTGCTAAAGCGGTTGCTAATGTTGTTTTACCTGTTCCACAGGCACCAAACATAGCAATTTTCAATCCAAAATACCGATTCATATAAAAACCTCCTTTAAAATTTTATAGAAATAAACAATATTTCCATAATATATTTACAATATAAACACATTATAACACTAAATATTCACAATATCAATAAAAATTTCTTAAAAAATAAGGAGAGTACATTGCAATTAATATTATAATTTTCAAAACGATTAAAAATGCATAAAATCATTTGACTTTTTCTATATATTCCTGTATAATAAATATATAAGATGAGCAACCACAGAAATGTGGCGTGTCAATAAAAATGATTAAATATTAGAATACATCTCTATTGACCAGACAGAGATGTGTTTTTTTTGTTGTCTAATTTTCTTATTTTAGCATAAAATAGTGCTAAGGAGGTTTTTTATATGGGAACGAAAGGACTGGACTTTAAGCATAAAGAAGTAGTAAATATTACAGATGGAAGAAGACTTCGGATATGTGCAAGATGTAACAGCAGATTTAGAATCAGGGATAATTACCTCTATAATAGTTCCAGGAACGAATAGTAAAATAAGCATATTTGCAGGAAATAACGACATAGTGATACCATGGAAAAATATAAAATGTATTGGAGACGATATAATACTTGTAGAAATATAGAAAATTTTTAAAAAATATTTCACATTATAGACACAAATATGGTATATAATATATAATAGTATTAAATCGAGAGGAATGATTAAATATATGAACACCACAATATTAGTTGTAGATGATGAACAAAGAATGAGAACACTTTTGAAGGACTTTTTAGTAAAAAAAGACTATAATGTAATAGAAGCAAAAGACCGGAGAAGAAGCATTAGAAATCTTTTCAGAAAAGCAAGATATAATAAAACTAATACTATTAGATGTTATGATGCCAAAACTAGATGGATGGTCTGTTCTAAGACAAATAAGACAAACATCAAAAGTTCCAATAATAATGCTTACAGCAAGAGGAGAAGAACAGGACGAGCTATTTGGGTTTGAGCTTGGAGTAGACGAATATATATCAAAACCATTCAGTCCAAAGATACTAGTTGCAAGAGTAGAAGCAATACTAAATAGGACAAACCCAAAGGCAAATAAAATAATAGAATGTGGTGGAATAGAAATAGACGAAGATGGAAGAACAGTTAAGGTAGATGGCAAGATTGTTGAAATGAGTCTTAGAGAATATGAGCTACTAAAATATTTAGTAGATAACAAAGGAATAGCACTTCCAAGAGAAAAAATATTAAACAATGTATGGAATTACGATTATTATGGAGATTCAAGAACAATAGATAGTCACATCAAAAAAATTAGACACAAACTTGGTAAAAAAGGTAAATATATAGAAACAATGAGAGGTATAGGATATAAATTTGAAGTTAGATAGTAAAAAAATAATAATAAAATTAAAAAATAAATTTCACACAATAAGAACTAAGTTATTTTTAACATTAACTATAACAATTGCAATTATAATTGGTCTTCTTGTAGTCACAAACAGTATTGTACTTGAAAAATACTATTTATATTCTAAACAAGAAGAACTAATGTCAGCATATAAATTAATAAATGACTACTACAATGGCGTAAATACTGGGCAAAATATGGAAATAGAACTAGAAAAAATGGAACTAAGCAATAACTTTGACATACTTATAAAAGTAAATAACACTATATATGCATCAAGTAGGGACTTTGTATCTTCATTAAGTGATGAATTAGTCGATAGAGATAGACTAAATGAAAATATATTATACAATTCTGATAATGTAACAATAAAGAGAGTAATAGACAATAAAACACAATTATCATTTATATTACTCTCTGCAACACTAGATAATGGATATGAATTATACATAAGAGTTGCAATTATATCTATACAAGAAAGTGTGCAAATCGCAAACAAATTCTTAGTATTAATAGGATTTATAGCAGTAATTATAAGTGGAATAGTAGTACTTGTTATATCTAAAAAATTCACATCCCCAATAGAGGAATTGCAAGACATAACAAAGAGAATATCAGAACTAGATTTTAGTCGTAGGTATCAAGAAAATAATTCAAAAGATGAAATAAATAGTTTAGGTAAAAACATAAATATCATGACAGATACATTAGAGAGAACAATAAACCAATTAAAAAGTTCAAATATAGAACTTGAAAAGGATATAGAAGAAAAATCAAAAACAGACGAAATGAGAAAGCAGTTTATCTCAGATGTTTCTCACGAACTAAAAACCCCTATTGCACTGATACAAGGATATGCAGAAGGGTTAGTTGAAAACGTAACAGAAGACGAAGAAAGCAGAAAATTCTATGCAGAAGTTATACTTGACGAGTCTAATAAAATGGACACAATAGTAAAGAAGCTACTTGAACTTATGAAACTAGAATATGGAAAAATGAAATTTAATTTAACAAAATTCAATATCAGTGAACTTATTAATGAAGACATTAGAAAATCAAAAAAGATGCTAGAAAAACAAAATATAGAAATAGAGTTTAGTAATGAACCAATGTATGTTGTAGCAGACGAATTTTACATAGAGCAAGCATTCACTAATTATTTTACAAATGCTATAAAAAATGCATTAGAAGTAGAAGGAAAAAAAGAAATAAAAATAAGTTATGAAATAAATCAAAATAAAGTTAAAATCAAAGTATTTAACACAGGAGAAAATATTGCAGAGGAAAATCTAAATAGAATTTGGAATAGGTTCTATAAAGTAGACACATCAAGAAATAGAGAAAACGGAGGAACAGGAATAGGATTATCACTTGTTAGAGCAATAATGGTAAGCACAAATAATAAATATGGTGTAGAGAATAAAGAAAATGGAGTAGAATTTTATTTTGAGTTAGATCTAGCAGATAAATAATTACCAAAATATATTGAAAAAAACGACAATTTATTATAGAATAATAAGCAGAATTTGTTTATAAAAAATAAAAAAAAATTTAAAATATCACAAAATGTAGAAAACTTTTTTATTTAGTATACTAATTATGACAAAAAATTCAGGGAAAAGAATGTATACTTAAATGTAAGAAGCAGAGGTGGTAGGGATGTTTCAAAATATAGTTCAAGAAGAACAAGAAAATATAATAGAAGAAGCTACAAAGACAAGACAAGAAGATATAAAAGTTACTATAAAAAAATTATTTACAGTGCCAAATATACTTATGTATATTCTATCTTTGGCACTTTCAACAGTCTCTCGGAATAATCGGGATGGCTCCATTTGGACTAGCTATATTTGCAGCAGCCCTTTCAAATGGAATACCAGCAGGGATTGTATACATAGCAACTGTAATTGGAACAGCTATTGGCTTCGGCGGAAGCGGAGTTTTAACATACATATTGACATCTTTGGTATTTGTTGCCATGGTTTTAATATTCAAACCATGGTATGAAGAAGAATACAAGAGCGAAAGAAGAAAACTTGGAAAATATGTATTTGCATCAACTGTTTTAGTACAATTCATTCAGATATTATTTAGAGGATTTTTATTCTATGATGCACTTTTAGCAATAATGACAGGAATGGTAACGTACATATTCTATAAAATATTCGCATCATCTATAATCACAATAAGTGAGTATAATATAAAAAAAGCATTTACTGTTGAAGAAGTTGTTGGGACAAGCTTAATGCTTAGCATTGGAACTTGTGCCCTTAGAGATTTTTCAATATTTGGATTTGAAGTCAAAATTATTTTAAGTATATTAATAGTTCTAATCCTAGGTTGGAAACAAGGAATATTAATTGGTGGAACCAGTGGAATAGTAATAGGTGCAGTGATTCGGTATAATAGGAAATGGAGATATAAGTTTGCTTGCATCTTTTGCACTTTCTGGAATGATTGCAGGGGTACTTAGTAGGTTTGGTAGAATAGGGGTAATAGTAGGATTTACCATAGGTAATATTTTGCTATCTTTTGTTGAAAACGGGAATACTGTACCAATAATATATACAAGAGAAATATTAATAGCATCACTTGGACTTTTATTAGTTCCAAAGAATATACAAATAAATATAGAAGACTTCTTTGGCAAAGATCTATATCTTCCTACTGGAAGTACATATAATTTTGAAGCTAAGGCAGATACAGTATATAAACTAAATACAGTTTCAGAAACAATAAATGAAATGTCTAGAACATATAAAGAAGATCAAAATACAACTGATAAAAAAGAAGCATTTATTCAAGAGCTAGGAAGTAAGCTTGAAGATATGCAAGATAATGTACTATATGAAGATTTGGCAAATGAAGAAAACAAATTGACTTCTGAAATCTTTGATATGTTAGTTGAAAAGGAAAATATATCAAAAGAGGATATAATAAAACTTTTGGAAAACAGAAATGAGTATGTGTTAGGATATGAAGATTTTGACACAAATATGAAGATAGAAGAAGACATAGAAAAAGTCGCAGAAATTATAAATGAAACATATAAGATAGAAAAAGTAAATAATCTATGGAAACACAGAATAAATGAAAATAAAAAGGTAATATCTAGTCAATTAAACGGAGTGTCAAAGGCAATTTCAAGTGTTGCAAAAAATATATTTGATAAAAGTGAAGATTTTGAAGAAGAAGAAAAAGAGATAACCTTGCTTTGTGCTCAAAGAGAAATTGAAATTTTAGATATAAAGATAAAAAGGCTAGAAAATAAAAGATATATAATAAACATATATAAAGCCCCTTGCAAAGACGACGAACAATGCAGAACAGAAGAAATAGAAAAGATATTGTCAAAAGCATTAGGAGAAGATATAGTCATACAAAAAGAAGTATGTGCTGTAAAAAATAAACAAAATCTATGCAAACAGATATATATTTCAAAAGATAAATTTCTTTTACAGATAGGAATTGCAAAAGAAAATAAAAAAGGATCTAGCGTATCAGGAGATTATAGTGAGCAAACAAAGTTAGACGATGGAAAATATCTAGTAGCACTTAGTGATGGAATGGGAAGCGGACCAGAAGCTATGAAATCAAGCAAAATAGCTGTAAAAATGCTAACTAGGATGCTTGAAAGTGGCTTTGACAGAGATACATCAATGGAGTTAATAAATAGTAGTATGTATATAAATTCAGTAGAGGACAATTATGCAACACTTGATGTAGCAATACTTGATCTATACTCTGGAAACATTGAATTTATGAAAAATGGAGCTTGCCCTACATACATAAAAAATAGAAAACAAGTAAATGTCATAAAATCTATATCATTGCCAGCTGGAATACTAGACAAAATAGACTTAGTTGTATATGATAAAGACTTATCAGATGGAGATATAATTGTAATGACAACTGATGGAATACTTGAAGCAAATTCTGAATATGAAAATAAAGAAATATGGGTAAAGAATTTATTAGAAGAAATGGAAACCGATAGTGTTCAAAAGATTGCAAATATTTTACTAAAAGAAGCCATAGACAATGATTTTGGAGTAGCAAAAGATGATATGACAGTTATCGTTATGAAGATAAAGAAAATGTAGATAAAGATTATAAAAGCTAATACCATAATTGGTAAAATATGTAAAAGTAAGCCTTAATACAATTTTAAGAAATAACTAGTCCAAAAGGACTAGTTATTTTCTTGAATTTGTGCTATAATATACACTATGAGTTTAAAAATAATATATGGTAAAGCTGGAAGTGGAAAAAGTACATACCTATTTAAATATATAGGAAGTATCATAAATAATCCACAAAAAATATATATAGTAACACCAGAACAGTTCTCTTTTACCGCAGAAAGAAGGCTTCTAGAATGCACAAAGGGAGCTGCTATTAATGCTGAGGTTTTGACATTTAGCCGTATGGCATATAGACTAATAAACGAAATAGGAAATAATCTTAAAACAATGGAAGCTTTTGGCAGATCTATATTAATATATGATTTACTAGAAAAATCAAAAGATAAACTTAATCTCTTAGGAAAGAGTATGCAAAATGTAGAAATAATAGAAAATGCACTAACAGAATTTAAAAAGCATAATATTACGAAAGAAAAACTAAGAGAAAGTGTAAATCAAGTAGAAGATACATACCTAAAAATGAAGTTAGAAGATATGTCGCAAATATATGAAGCATACGAAGATAGTATAAAAGATAAATTCTTAGACGAACAAAATGCTTTAACAATTCTTGCAGAAAATATAAAAAATACAGATATGTTTAATGACAGTATAATATGTATAGACGAGTTTGCTGGGTTTACTCCACAAGAATATAGCGTAATATCTGAGCTTATGAAGGTATCAAAAGAGGTTAATATTGCAATATGTGCAGATAGTTTAGAAAATGACGAAAATAAAACCCAAGAAACTGATATATTCTATAACAACAAACTTGCAATTAACAAATTAATAAATTTAGCTGCCTTAAATAATGTAGAAGTTTTAAAACCAGTCTTTTTAGATGAAAATATAAGGTTAAAAAATAATGAACTTATACATTTAGAGCAAAATATATATGCAAATATATACAAAAAATATAATAGCGAAAATAACGATATAAAGCTATTTTTAGCAAATAATCCATATTCTGAAGTAGAATATATAGCAAGTAAAATCACAGAAGAAGTAAGAGAAAATAATTATAGATACAAAGACATAGGAATAATTACAAAAGACTTAGAGTTATATTCTTCTCTAATAAAAGCAATCTTTGCAAAATATGATATTCCAGTATATATAGACTTAAAAAAAGATTTAAGCCAAAACATACTTATAAAATACATAATAAGCCTATTAGATGTTTTTGCAAAGAATTGGTCTTATGAAAGTGTAATTGCATATATGAAAACTGGCTTTTGTGATATAGAAAAAAATGATTTGTATGTCCTTGAAAATTATTGTAAAAAATGGGGAATAAAATATAGCAAGTGGTATAAAGACGACTGGGATTATGGAGATATAGACAAAGATTATATAAATAATCTAAGAAAAAAAGTAGTAAATCCACTTCTAGAATTTAAAGAAAAATGCTACAAAAATGAAACAGCTCAAAATATAACAAAAACTATATATGAATTTTTAATACAAAATGAAATAGATTTGAAATTAAAGATAAAAGCAAAAGAATTGGAAAAAGAAAATCCAGAACTAGAAGAAGAATATCAAGCAAGTTTTAATACAGTTATAAAGATATTGGATGAAATTGTAAAAATCTTTGGAGAAGAAAAGATAGGGTTTGAAAAATATATCGAATTTTTGAAAATATCATTCTCAGAAAATGAACTTGGAAAAATTCCAGCAGGAATGGACCAAGTTACAGTTGGAGATGTAGATAGGTCAAAAAGTCATAGCGTAAAAATAATCTTCATAATAGGGCTAAATGATGGAAGTTTCCCAAGCGTAAATAATAATGAAGGATTTTTAAATGATTCAGATAGAGGGGCTTTGAAAAATATAGATATTGAACTTGCAAAGACAACACTTGAAGCTTTATATAATGATAATTTTAACATATATAAAGCATTTACAACAAGTGAAGAAAAGCTGTACTTATCGTATGTATCAACAGATAGTGATGGTACACCAAAAAAACCATCTACACTCTTATTGAAAATAAAAAAAATCTTTCCAAACTTAAAAGAAGAAAGCGATATAATAACAAAACCTGATATAATCGCAAATAAAAAAGTGACTTTTGATGAACTTTTATCAAATATCAGGAATTATAGAGATAAAAAAGAAATAAGTGATGTTTGGTTTAAAGTATATGATATATTAAAAAATGATAAAGAATGGAATGAAAAACTAAAAAGTGCAATAAAAGCATTAGATTTTTCAAATAATCCAGAAAATATAAATAAAGAAAATATTCAAAGACTTTATGGAAATACTTTAAAAACAAGCATTTCTAGATTAGAAACATACAAATCGTGCCCATTTTCATTTTATCTAAATTATGGTTTAAAACTAAAAGAGCAAGACAATTTTAAGCTGCAAAGTATTGATACAGGAAGTTTTATGCATAACGTAATAGATGCATTTTTTGAAAGGCTAAAGACAGAAAACTTAAATGTAAGAGAAATAGAAGATGATATAATTCAAAAGATTGTAAATGAAATCATAGAAGAAAAAATAGGACTTCCTGAGAATTATATCCTTACAAGTTCAGCAAAGTTTAGAAGCCAAACAATTAGGCTAAAAAGACTTATACTAAAAGCAATGAAGTATTTAATAAGAACAATAAAAGAAAGTGATTTTGATGTCTTTGGAACAGAAGTAGAATTTGGTGAAAATAAAACATATCCACCAATAACAATAGACCTAGAAGATGGAAAAAAGGTTGAAATAATTGGAAAAATAGATAGAGTAGACATAGCAGAAGATGGAGAAAAAAGATATTTAAGAATTATTGATTACAAATCTTCTGTAAGAAATATAGATTTTGCAGATGTTGTATATGGCTTGCAGCTTCAACTTCTAACATATCTAGATGCAGTTTCTAAGGCAGAAGATGTAGATCCAGCAGGAATTTTATATTTTAACTTAATAGAGCCGGTAATTACTTCATCAGGAGAAAAAACTGAAGAAGAATTAGAAAAAGAAATAAGAAAAAATTTCAAAATGAAGGGATTAGTTCTTGCAGATGTACGAGTTGTAAAAATGATGGATAAGACATTAGATACTGGATATTCAGATATAATTCCAGTGTATGTAGGAGAGAAGGACCTAAGTGAGAAAAGATCTTCGGTTGCATCAAAGGAAGAATTTGAATTATTACAAAAGTATATTATAAAAACTATAAAAGATATATCAAAAGAAATCTTGAGTGGAAATATTGATATAAAGCCATACAATAAAAACAAAACTACATATTGTGATTATTGCAAATATAAAGCAGTGTGTGGATTTGACAAAAATAAAACGGGAAATGTTTATAACTATATTCCAAAATTGACAAAAGAAGAGGCATTTGAAAAGATAAAACAAGAAAATTAGGAGTGTGTCATTAAATGAGAACAATAGGAATCACAGGAATTTCCGGAGCAGGAAAAACTACAATTTCAGAACAAATATGTAGATTAAAGAATGCAAAACATATCAATGCAGACAAAATCGCAAAAGACTTAACTAAGTCAGGTTCTATTTATTATAAAGAAGTAGTAGAAGAATTTGGAGACGGAATATTAAGAGAAAATCAAGAAATAAATAGAAAGAAATTAGCTGACATAGTATTTTCTAATAAAGCAGAAAAAGAAAAACTTGATAAAATTACATATAAACATATTGTACCAAAAATAAAAGAAGAGATTTCAAACGCAACGGGTTATGATACAGTTGTAATAGATGCTCCTCTTTTATTCGAAGCAGGATTAAACAAGATATGTGATGTAACAATAGGTGTTGTTGCAGAAAAAGAAACTTGCATAAAAAGAGTAATGGGAAGAGATAAAATAAATGAAAAGGCAGCAACAGACAGGATAAATAGTCAAAAAAATCAAACTTTCTTTAAGATAAATTGCGATTATTGCATATATAATGAGATTGGTAGTGATATTGAAACTCAGATAAAAGAGATTTTAGAAGGAAAGAACCTATCAAACAAAAATGTAATTCATGTATATAATAATGGAGCAGAATACTTACAATTTAGGAGATTATTAGAATATGAGGATAAAGTAAAACATTGTTATACTTTAAAACCTCTTGATTTTGGAAAGTTTCAGATTAGAAAAGACGAAGTCCTTGAGCAATATAAAAGTGTATGCCAATTTTTAAATATTAATGAAAAAAATATATATAAACCTCTTCAATGTCACACAGATGTAGTTAAAAGTGTAGATTATGAAGAACCAGGAATTCATAAGGAGAATTTTAAAAACATTGATGGATTTGTAACTAGCAAACAAGATAAAGTGTTGGCATTAACATTTGCTGATTGTAATTGTTTGTATTTCTATGACCCAGTAAGAAATGCAATTGGAAATGTCCATGCAGGATGGAGAGGAACTCATAAAGAAATTGCAAGAGAATCTGTGAAAGTTTTAAAAGAAGAATATGGCTCAGATCCTAAAGATTTGATTTGCTTTATGGCACCAAGTATAAGAAAATGCTGTTTTGAAGTAGATGAAGATGTAAAGGAAATGTTTGAAAGCAAATTCAAATATACAGGAAGAATAGACGAAATAATTCAAAAGGCAGATGCTTATGGAAAATATTATATAGACACTCAATTAATAAATAGAATAATTTTAGAAGAAGAAGGTATGCTTCCAGAAAATATAATTGAAAGTGAGATTTGTACTAAATGTAATTCAAATAAGCTTCATTCGTATAGAAGTGAAGGAGAATTAGTTGGAAGAAATACAAGCGTGATTTGTTTGATCGCTTAAGACGCGCATCTTGAAAAATAAATATTATTACATTGGAATTATAGTTAAATCAAAAAAGGGGGAAAAGATATGAAACCTAAGGCTTTAAAGATAGGAGATACTATTCGGAGTTGTTGCACCATCTAATCCAATCATTGGAGAGAATAAAGATGAGTTGATGAGAGCAAAAGAAATAGTAGAAAAAAGTGGATTTAAAGTAAAACTTTCAAAAAATATCTTCTCTAATAAAAATGGATACAGTAATTCAGCAAAGGAAAAAGCAGACGATATTAATGATATGTTTAGAGATAAAGATGTAAAAATGATTTGGTGTGCTAAACGGTGGTAACAATTCTAATAATACATTTGATTATATTGATTATGAATTGATTAAAGAAAATCCAAAAATAGTATGTGGATTTAGTGATATAACTTCGTTAACCAATGTAATTACACTTAAAACAGGGCTTGTAACATTTAGTGGGACAAACTTTAAAACTATTGCAACAGACGAAACAGATTATAGCTATAAAGAAGCATTAAAAAGACTTGTAGATAAAAGCTTAGAAATTGGTGTAAAAGGAGAAAAATATTTAAGTCTGCAAGAAGGAGTAGCAGAAGGTGAACTTATAGGAGGAAATTTATGCTTGATGCATGAATTTGCAGCTGGAAAATATAAGGCAGATTTTAAAAATAAAATATTATTCTTAGAAGAATTAGGACTTGAAACCCCACCAGAAGTTGCAAGTAACTTTGCAGAATTTATGAAACAAAACAATGTATTTGATGAAATCTCTGGACTTTGGATTCGGAAACTATGAACATGAAAGTGGAGCTAGTCTAGAAAAAATTATTTTTGATGTTTTAGATTTACCAAATAAAAAATATAGTTTTCCAATTATTAAGTCAAATAATTTCGGACATATTGATACAAAGACAGTTATTCCTATTGGAACAAAAGCTAGAATTGATACAACTAAAGAAGTTAAAATAGAATTAATAGAAAATTGTGTAATTTAGAAAGGATATATTAATGGCAAGTAGTTTAGACGAACTAAAAAAAGAAATAGATGGTTGCAGAAAATGTAGATTATGCGAAGGAAGAAAAAATATTGTCTTTGGAGTAGGCAGACCTAATGCTGATTTGATGTTTATAGGAGAAGGACCAGGTGCTGACGAAGACGAGCAAGGAGAGCCTTTTGTTGGAAAAGCAGGAAAACTTATGGACAAGGCTTTTGATGGAGTAGGAATTAAAAGAGAAGACGTGTATATAGCAAATATTGTAAAATGTAGACCACCTAAAAATAGAGACCCTGAAGAAGATGAAGCAAGTATTTGTATCGATTATCTAAATGAACAAATAAGACTAGTAAACCCAAAGGTAATAGTGCTATTAGGACGAATTGCTTTAAATAATATACTTGGCAAAGAATATGGTATAACAAAAGATAGAGGAAGATGGATTGAAAAAGATAATATCCTGTATATGCCAATTTGGCATCCAGCAGCACTTCTTAGAGATGAAAGTAAAAAAATAGACTTTTGGAAAGATTTAAAAGAAGTAAAACAAAAATTAGAACTTATGGAGAAAGAAAATGGATAAAGAAGAAGTACAAAAAATTGCAAGTAAATGTTTAAGTTGTAATGCGAAACCTTGTAGAAAGGGTTGTCCTCTTACAAATGACATAACAGAGTTTATAAAATGCATAAAAAAAGAAAAATATAGAGAGGCTTATGAAATTTTATTAGATACAACTATACTTCAGCCAATATGTGGAAGAATTTGTCCACACAAAAAACAGTGCCAAGGATCTTGTATAAAAGGAATAAAGGGTGAAGCGGTTGATATAGGAAAACTTGAAACATTTATTGGAGATATGGCAATAGAAAATAATTGGCCAATTAAAAAAATAGATGAAAAACTAAAAAATAAAAAAGTAGCAATAATAGGAGGAGGACCTGCTGGGATAACAGCTGGTGCATATCTTGCAAGGAGAGGTTTTTCAGTAAAGATATTTGAAAAACATAGCAACATCGGAGGACTTCTTGTGCACGGAATACCTGATTTTAGACTTCCAAGAAAAGTAATAAAGGAAACTATACAAAAGGTTTTAGATTTAGGAATAGAAATAGCTACAAATCAGGAATTAGGAGTAAACTTAGAATTAGACGAACTAGAAAAAGAATATGATGCAATTTTGCTTTGCTTTGGTGCAAATATTTCTTCAAAAATGAATATAGAAGGAGAAGATTTAAAAGGCGTATATGGCGGAAATGAACTACTAGAAAATCAGAATTATCCAGATTTTGAAGGAAAAACAGTTGCAGTAATAGGCCGGTGGAAATACTGCAATGGACGTTGCAAGAACAGTAAATAACAAAAAAGCTAAAAAAGTTTATGTAATATATAGAAGAGCAAGAGCTCAAATGCCAGCAGAAGAAGAAGAAATAGATTCTGCAATAAATGAGGGAGTCGAGTTTTTATTTCAAAATAATATAGTAAAAATTCTAGGAAAAGATAAAGTAGAAAAATTAGAGTGCATAAAAACAGAATTAGTAAAAGTAGAGGGAGAAAGGGAAAAACCAGTAAACATAGAAGGAAGCAATTATTTGATGGATATAGACTATGTGATAATGGCACTTGGATCAAAACCAGAAAATAAAATATTAGAAGGGTTAGGAGTAGAAAGAACAAATAGAGGATATATCAAAGTTGATGAAAATCAAATGACATCAAGAGAAAAAGTATTTGCAGCAGGAGATTTAATCGAAGTAAAATCAACTGTTGCTTGGGCAGCAAGGTCTGGAAGAGATGCAGGAGAAAAGATTGCTAAATATTTGAAGTGATGTATTATAGTTTAAAAAATAAAATTAAATGAATGAGCGAGTTTAAACTTTTATGATCTAGAAATTATTTAATTACAGCATAAGTGAATGGAGCGTAGTTTTTGTAAAAAACTTACAAAGCGTAATAAACTTATGCTGTAATTTTATAATTTCTGTGAATAAATAGTTTATCATAGCGAATGAATGTAAATTTTATTTTTTAAACTTAAAATTTTTTAATGTCTAAAATGCCTCATACCTGTAAATATCATTGTCATACCATATTCATTACATCTATCAATAGAATCTTGGTCACGAAGTGAACCACCAGGTTGAACGATTGCTGTGATTCCAGCTTCATGTGCTGCTTTTACGCAATCATCAAATGGGAAAAATGCATCAGATGCAAGAACAGCTCCTTTTGTTACGTTATCGCCAATAAGTTCTTTTGAATGTTCTACACATTGTTTTACTGCCCAAATTCTATTAACTTGTCCAGGACCAATACCTATTGTTTGTTTATCTTTTGCAAGAACTATACCATTAGATTTTGCAAATTTTACAACTTTAAGTCCAAATAACATATCTTCAAGTTCTTTATCAGTAGGTTTTCTATCAGTTACAACTTTATAATCATCTAAAAGTTTTGAATCTATTGTTTGAACTATTATTCCACCATTTATCTTTTTAATATCATAAGATTCAGGTGATTGTTTTACTGTAATAGAAGGAAGTTCAAGAAGTCTTAGATTTTTCTTAGTTTGTAAAATTTCTAATGCTTCTTTTTCAAATGAAGGAGCAACTATAACTTCTAAGAATATATCCTTCATTTCCTCTGCCATTTTTGCCGTAACTTCTCTATTTACTGTAACAATGCCACCGAAAATAGATGTTTTATCTGCTGCAAAGGCTTTTGCCCAAGCTTCATATATATCTTTTCCAGAACCAACACCACAAGGGTTTCCGTGCTTACAAGCAACAACAGTTGGCTCTTCAAATTCTTTTAATAATTCCAAAGCTCCATTTGTATCGTTTATATTATTAAATGATAATTCTTTTCCATTTAACTGTTTAGCAATAGTTAGAGAACCTTCACACTTGCCAATCTCTTTATATAAAGCGGCTTTTTGGTGTGGATTTTCTCCATATCTCATTTCTTGTACTTTTTCATAAGTTAGAGTTAAGGCATTTGGAAAACTTTCATCTTTTCTTTCAGATTTTAAATAATTAAAGATCATAGCATCATAATTTGCTGTGTGTTCAAAAACTTTATTCATTAAGTAAAATTTAGTATCTAGTGATACTGTTCCGTTAGATTTTAATTCATTTAGAACGATTTCATAATCAGCAGGATCTGTTACAACTGTAACATCTTGATAATTCTTAGCAGCACTTCTAAGCATTGTAGGTCCACCTATATCAATATTTTCAACACATTCTGCTCTGGTTACATTTTCTTTTAAAATAGTTTGCTTGAAAGGATAAAGATTAACAATAACAAAATCGATTGTATCTACTCCTAAATCTTTTAATTGTTTCATATGTTCTTCTTTTGCCCTCATAGCAAGGATTCCAGCATGAACCTTTGGATGTAAAGTTTTGACTCTTCCGTCTAAACATTCAGGAAATCCAGTAAGATCTGAAATTTCCATTGCGTTAATTCCAGCTTCTTTAAGTGCTTTGTATGTACCTCCTGTTGAAATAATTTCTATACCTAAAGAGCTCAATTCTTTTGCAAATTCGACAATACCTGTTTTGTCAGATACGCTAATTAAAGCCTTCATAGTATAATTCCTCCATTTCTTAGATTATTTAAAGTACATCTTAAACGACAAATTCATTATACTATAAATAAAAATATAATACAACAAAATTTTACAATAATGTTAAACACCTCAAAATTTGAAAATTTACATAAAATATGGTATAATATAAATGAGCAGTCTAAGTTATGACATATAGAAAGAGAGGGATATTATGAAAAAGTTTCTTAGACTTGTCATTGTGCTCATCGTACTTTTGGCCCTTTCTGGTTGCAAGGAAAGTTCCTATGAGAGCAATCTGCTCGATATGGGAACGGAGTATCTTGCAGATTTCCGGAACGAGCTATCTTACGTAGGGGAGAGAACCTATGAAGTAACGTACAACCAAGGTACGTACACCATTGATTTAAATGGTGAAGAATTCAAGGTTCAAAACAGTGGCCTCGGAGTAGAGAATGTTATTCTTACAAACGAGGAAGACTGTACCTCTCGGAAGATACTAGATCTCGTAGACCAATCTAAATCTTTAGTTGAAGACTACATTAAAGGCTCGTCTGTTCTTAGGAACAAAGAAGAGCTGATAAGTGGGATTCAAACTATAAAGACGAAGATGGCAGATATCAAAGGTGCTCCTGCGATGTATCAAGATGGAAACATCTACATCTCCAGGGACAGCGAAGATGTGGTTTGCGAGTGGATGATAGTTCACGAGTTGGTTCACGGACTTGCTGTTATAACAAATGGCGGTGTAGAGAATGAGTCGTATCCGTATAGTCTATTTAATGAGACAATTACGGACGTGATAACCAAAGCTATGAATCCTGAAATAACGTCAGGAATATTAAGTGGCTATATTGATTATCACGAAATTGCTCTTACCTACATTGGCATATTCCAAGAAGAAGCTATAGAGGCATACTTCTATGGATATGACAGCATTTGGAAAGAGAAAGGGAAGGATGAAGTTGATTTGTTTGTCTTATCCATAGACAATTACGATTCAACAATCCTAGCACAAGCCTGTGTAAATAATTCACTGCTAAAGTGGATGAGACAGGCTGAATAACCCCCTCTGATCAGCACTGAGTTATTCAGTGCTGATTTTTTAAAAATATAGTAAGTGTAAAATTAATGTTAGAAGCAATATGATAGAAAAATAATGAAAACAAGAGATAAGAAGAAATATAGACATAAAGGATAAGGAAAATAATACTTGACAAATAAAGGATAATATTGTATAAAATTAATATAAAGTTTAAATTTTTTAATCAAACTTTTTATTTTTTAATCAAAACAAAATCTGTTGGGAAATCTCCCAAAGGAAAATCAAAAAATGAAATCAAAAATGAAAGGAGGTAAAAGCGAACTTTATTGACTCTATTATTTATTAAAAAATCACAAAATATATTAAGTGAAATATTGTTTAGACACATTTAATATGCTATAATAAAATAGAATCAATAAAAAAGCGTTAAATATTGTATAATATAGAATTTTATCAAGATAAGAACGGAAAAAGTGAAATACTAGAATACATAGGAAAATTAAAGAAAAGTAATAGTAAAAATAGCAAAATAAAACTAAATAAAATAATATCATATAGTAGATTTCTAAAAAACAATGGAATTAATTTAAACACAAGTTATATAAAACATTTAGACGATGAAATATGGGAATTAAGACCAATAAGAGATAGAATACTTTTTGCACATCTATACAATAATAAGTTTATATTACTAAGCATATTTACGAAAAGAACTCAAAAGACGCCAAAAAGAGAAATAGAAAAAGCAAAAAGACTATTAGAAGATTATAAAAAAAGGGAGAGTGATATAAAATGAAAATACCTAAGGATGAAATAGAAAGAGCAAAAGGAATGTTAGAAGACTACAAAGAAAGAGTAGCAAAAGGAGAAAAATTTATAACTTGGGAAGAAGTAGAAAAACAACTAAATTTTACTCCTGAAGAAGAAGCAGAGATAGAAAAAGAAGAACAAAAAATAATTGCTAAAATTAATAAAAAAAATGAAAAAATAAAAAGAAAATTAGAAAAACATTCAAATAAATCATTTGTAAAGGCGTAATGAAAAAATAATATTTCATAGGACAAAGTAAATAAAATTTGACTACAAATTTCCTTGACATATTAAAAAATTATTTATATAATAAAAATGTAAATTGCTGGCGGATAAAGTGAATTAACACAGGGGCAATTTGCATGAAATATAAGCCGACCGCCTGGGCAATTCTTTAAAAGAATGCCCTTTTTTTATTTAAAAAAATACAAGGAGGTTCATAATGAGTGATATCGAAATTGCAAGAAATGCAAAATTAAAAAACATAAGAGAAATAGCAAAAGAATTAGATTTAAGCGAAGAAGAAATTGAAACTTATGGAAAGTACAAAGCAAAAATAACAGAAGATGCTTTTAAAAGAACAGAAAACAAAAAAGATGGAAAATTAATATTAGTTACAGCAATAAACCCAACACCACTTGGAGAAGGAAAGACAACAATGTCAATTGGTTTAGCTGATGGACTAAGAAGGATAGGAAAAAAATCAATACTTGCATTAAGAGAACCATCACTTCGGACCAGTTTTTGGAATAAAAGGAGGAGCAACAGGTGGAGGATATGTCCAAATAGCACCAATGGAAGATATAAACTTACACTTTACAGGAGATATACATGCAATGACTGCTGCAAATAATTTGCTTGCAGCAATGATAGATAATCATATATATTTTGGAAATGAATTAGGATTTAAAAAAGTTTTATGGAAAAGATGTGTAGACTTAAATGATAGACAATTAAGAAAAATAAGATGTGGTTTATCACATGAAAAAGGAATGAGGGAGAGAGACGATGGCTTTGATATAACAGTTGCATCAGAGATAATGGCAATACTTTGTTTATCAAAGGATATAAAAGATTTAAAAGCAAGACTTGGAAGAATAATCGTTGGATATAATGAAAAAGACGAGCCAATAACTGCAAAAGATCTAAAAGCAGAGGGCAGTTTAGCAGTGCTTTTAAAAGATGCAATTAATCCAAACTTAGTACAAACATTAGAAAATACACCAGCAATAGTACATGGTGGACCATTTGCAAATATAGCACATGGTTGCAATAGTGTAAGAGCAACTCGCTTAGCATTAAAACTTGGAGATTATTGTATTACAGAGGCAGGATTTGGTGCAGATTTAGGAGCAGAAAAATTCTTAGATATAAAATGCAGAGAAGCTAATTTAAAGCCAGATGCAGTAGTATGTGTTGCAACAATGAGAGCACTAAAATATCACGGTGGAGCTGCAAAAGAAGAAGTACAAGAAGAAAATATGGAAGCTCTAGAAAAGGGAATACATAACCTTACAAGACATATAGATAATTTGAAAAACAAATTCGGATTAAATGTAATAGTTGCAATAAATAGATTTACATCAGATACAGAAAGAGAAATAGATTTCTTACAAAACAAGTTAAAAGAACTTGGAATAAATATGAGTTTAGTAGAAGCTTGGGCAAAAGGTGGAGAAGGTGCAATAGATTTAGCCGAAAAGATAGTAGACCTTTGTGAAGTTCCAGAAAACTTTACATTTACTTATGATTTAAATGAAGAAATCGAAGAAAAGATAAGAAAAGTTGCAAGAAAAATTTATGGAGCAGAAGATGTAGAATTTTCAGAAGAAGCTATGGAAAGTATAAAACAAATAAAGAAGATAGGATATGGAAATTTACCTGTTTGTATTGCAAAAACACAATACTCTTTCTCAGATGATCCAAAAAATCTTGAGTGCCTAGAACCTTTCAATATACATGCACAAGAAGTAATATTAAAAGCAGGTGCAGGATTTGTAGTTGTTATCACAGGAAAGATAATGACAATGCCAGGACTCCCAAAGGTTCCAGCAGCTGAAGGAATAGACCTAGATGAGAATGGAAATATAGTAGGAATTTTTTAGAATAGTAATATACAAGTTATAAAACAAGTCAAATCTTGTCGGAGATTTGACTTGTTTTTATCATATAAATAAAAATTCTAAATCTTGTATTATTTGCCTAAAATATGGAAATAATAATACCAAATTAATTATGCCAGGAGGAATATTTATGAAAAAAATTATTATTTCAATTATAGCAATAGCACTAATAATACTAGGGTATGTTTATTATATCAATGTAAATGCAAGTATTGAAACATTATCAAGATATGGTTCAACAGGAAATGAAGTAAAACAAATACAACAAAGGTTAAAGGACTGGGGATATTATAAAGGATCTGTTGATGGAATATATGGAAGCAAGACTCAACAAGCTGTAAAATATTTTCAAAAAGCAAATGGTTTAAAAGTTGATGGAATAGCTGGAGAAAAGACTCTTGCTGCAATAGGTATAAGCTCAAGCGGAGGATCGAAAACAACATCAACAGCAAGTAATTCTTCAGATTTAAATTTACTTAGTAGATTAGTTTATGGAGAAGCAAGAGGAGAACAATATATTGGACAAGTTGCAGTTGCAGCAGTTGTTTTAAATAGAGTAAGCAGTCCAAATTTTCCAAATTCTGTTGCAGGGGTTATATATCAAAAGGGAGCATTTGATGTAGTAAGTGATGGACAAATTAATTTATCTCCAAACAGTACAGCAAGAAGCGCAGCACAAGATGCACTAAATGGATGGGATCCATCAAATGGGGCTTTGTATTATTTTAACCCAGCAACTGCGACAAGCTCTTGGATATGGTCAAGGAAGCAAACACTTAAAATAGGAAAACATATCTTTTGTGTATAAATTTAAATGTTGAAATTTATGTATATTTATGATATAAATATATTAATTTAAGCCAAATAAGCAGGCAGTGTAAAATATCTTCGTAAAACAAATGTTAGGAGGAAAATATAATGAGCATTGCTGTTGATGTGGAACTTGTTGTAGCTGGTTTTGTCAATAGACATAGCGACAAAGAACAATTCACAGTTGATGATGTTTGGCACAATTATATAACATCACTCTGGAATGCAGGTTGTGGGCCGGTTAGATTAAATTTTACAAAGGATGAATTGGAATTATACCTTGATAAATGTGTTGGGGTTTGCCTCGACAAAACATTACGTGGATATCGCATAAACAAATCATTATTAAGTAGCCAAATGACGGAGAAAGAAGCTGATTTTTTAGACAATGATCCAAATTTAGCGAAGAGCTTTGATTTGTTTTGCAGGCTCCAAGTCGATTTTAGAACACCATCAATGATGCTTGATTTTATGGGCTTTCGATTCATTTATGCACATCCATAAAACAGCTTGCTTAAATTAAAAAATTCCTTGCTTTCATTTTGAAAGTGAGGATTTTTTATATAAAAATTATGACTAATCAAATACCACAAAATATTTTAAAATCAGATTGTATTTAATAAAGAAATGTGATATACTTTCTAATTGGTGAGAGATAAATGTCAGTATATGAATATAAAACACATATAAAATATAATGAAATAGACGAAAACAACAAATTATCAGATAGAGGACTAATAAATATACTATCAGAAGCGGCAGGAAAGCATTCACAAGAAGCAGGATATGGCTTAAATGATATAGAAAAAACGGGATATACTTGGATGCTTTTGTTTTGGAAGGTAAAATTTTTCAAAAGACCAAGATGGAATACTGAATTAACTGTAAAAACATGGGCAAGAGATTTTAACAAAATATCGTCTTGGCGTGATTTTGAGGTATATGATTTAAATGGAGAACAAATTGCCATAGCAACTACGGAATGGGTGCTAATAGATGCTAAAAAAGGTGGAATAGGACGAATAACAGACGAACTAATAGGTAGTTATGGTATAGTTCAAAAGTCAGTTTTTGAAGAAGACATAGTCGGAAAACTAAAAGAAGATGAAAATATGCAAGAAATAACTAAATATACAGTTACAAGAAGAGATATTGATTCAAATCACCATGTAAATAATGTAATGTATTTAGATATTGCATATGAAGCTCTTCCAGATGATGTGGATATAGATAATTTTGAAAACATAGAAATATATTACAAAAAACAAACAAAATTTAAAGAAACAGTAAATCTTTATTATTCTAATAACAATAATGTACATACAGTTTGTATAAAAGGTGAAGATGGAAAAAGTCTTCACACAATTATAAAATTTTTCTAATTGTCATTAATATTATAAAATATAAAAATTAAAATAAGGAGGTAAAACAATGATTGAAATCAGATGGCATGGTAGAGGAGGACAGGGAGCAAAAACAGCATCACTCCTACTCGCAGATGCAGCATTTAATACTGGCAAATACATTCAAGGATTTCCTGAATATGGACCAGAGAGAATGGGAGCTCCAATAACAGCATACAACAGAATAAGTACAGAACCTATAACAATACATAGCAATATCTACGAACCAGACTACGTAGTAGTTGTAGATGACACATTACTTGACTCTGTTGATGTTACAGCAGGATTAAAAAAAGAAGGAGCAATAGTAATTAACACAACAAAAGATGCAGATTATATCAAATCAAAATTAAAAAATTATGAAGGAGAAATTTATACAGTAGACGCTCGTAAAATATCATTAGAGACACTTGGAAAATATTTCCCAAATACACCAATGCTTGCAGCAATTGTTAAAGTAAGCAAAATTATGACAGACGAGGAATTAATAAATGATATGGAAGGTTCTTTCAAGCATAAATTTGCAAAGAAACCTGAAGTAATCGAAGGAAATATGAATGCATTAAAAATGGCATTAAGTGAGGTGAAGAAAGTATGAAAATAACCCCAAATACACCAGCAGAAGAAATGACAATCGGTGGAAATATTTATGAGGCTGGAAATTCATTAGAATTTAAAACAGGAGATTGGAGATCAGTAAAACCAATATATATAAGTGAAAAATGCAAACAGTGTGGACTATGTTTTCCAGTATGCCCAGATGACGCAATTCCTGTAAATAAAGAGCAAAAAAGAGAAGATTTCAACTATGATTATTGTAAAGGATGCGGAGTTTGTGCAAAGGTTTGTCCATTCGGCGCAATCGAAATGAAATAAAAGTTAAAAAGGAGGAAAAAAGAAATGTCAATAAGAGAAAGACTAAGCGGAAATGAAGCAGCAGCAATAGCAATGAAACAAATTAATCCAGATGTAGTTGCAGCATTTCCTATAACACCTTCTACTGAAATACCACAATATTTCTCAACATTTGTAAGTAACGGATCAGTTGATACAGAATTTGTTGCAGTAGAAAGTGAACATAGTGCGATGAGCGCATGTATCGGAGCAGAAGCTGCTGGATCAAGAGCTATGACAGCAAC
>CANRFH010000002.1 GCA_947629835.1 uncultured Clostridia bacterium
GCAGTAGAAAGTGAACATAGTGCGATGAGCGCATGTATCGGAGCAGAAGCTGCTGGATCAAGAGCTATGACAGCAACATCTGCAAACGGATTATCATTAATGTGGGAGATGATATACATAGCATCAAGCTTGAGATTACCAATAGTAATGTCACTTGTAAACCGTGCAGTATCAGGACCATTAAACATACATAACGACCATTCAGATGCAATGGGAGTAAGGGATGCCGGTTGGATAATGCTATTTTCAGAGAATAACCAAGAGGCCTATGATAACCTACTTATGGCTCACAGAATAGCAGAGCACAAAGATGTATTGTTACCACTTATGGTATGCCAAGATGGATTTATAACTTCACATTCTATTGAAAATATAGAATTGGTAGAAGATGAAAAGGTAAAAGAGTTTATCGGAAAATATCAACCAGAACATTATTTATTAAATAGAAAAGAACCAATGGCAGTAGGACCACTAGATGTACAAACATATTTGTTTGAACATAAATATCAACAAGCAAATGCAATGAGAAATGCAAAAAAGGTTATAGAAGAAGTATCAAGAGATTTTGAAAAAATGACAGGAAGAAAATATTCTTTCTTTGAAGAATACAAATTGTCTGATGCAGAAGTTGCCATAGTTTGTATGAACTCAACAGCTGGAACAGCAAAATTTGTAGTTGATTCATTAAGAAAAAAAGGTGTAAAAGCAGGACTTTTAAAAGTTCGTATGTTTAGACCATTCCCAGCAGAAGAAATTGCAAATGCATTATCACATCTAAAAGCTGTTGCAGTTTTAGATAAAGCAGATTCATTAAATGCAGCCGGAGGAGCTTTGTTTGAAGATGTTACATCAAGTATGTATGTAAATAAAAAACAAGTACCAGTTGTAAACTATGTATATGGTATAGGTGGAAGAGATACAACTTCATATGAAATAGAAGGAGTATATAATGACTTAATGGAAATTGCAAAGACAGGAGAAGTAGGAAATCCATATAGATACTTTGGAGTAAGGAGGGAGAAATAATATGGCATATAATGTAAAAGAAGTAGTAGCAAATAAACCTTCAAGATTTATGGCAGGACACAGAATGTGTGCAGGATGTGGTGCTCCACCAGTAGCTCGAATGTTTTTAAGAGCTCTTCATGAAGATGATCATGCAGTAATATGTGGTGCAACTGGATGTATGGAAGTTTCTACATTTATGTATCCATATACATCATGGACAGATTCTTTTATTCATACAGCATTTGAATGTGCAGGAGCAACTTTATCAGGAGCAGAAGCTGCATATAGATCTTTGAAAAAACAAGGAAAATTACCAGATGATGAGCATACAAAATTTATAGCATTTGGAGGAGACGGAGGAACTTATGATATAGGTCTACAAAGTTTATCAGGAGCTATGGAAAGAGGACATGATATGGTATATGTCTGCTATGATAATGGCGCATATATGAACACAGGTATACAACGTTCATCGGCAACTCCACATTTTGCAGATACAACAACATCACCTGCTGGAACAAAAGTACCAGGAAAAATGCAAGTTAGAAAAGATTTGACAGAGGTAATGGCAAGCCATCATATACCTTATGTTGCACAAACAATCGCAACAGCTAACTTCAAAGATTTATATGAGAAAGCAGAAAAAGCAATATATACAAAGGGTCCAGCTTTTGTAAATGTACTTGCACCTTGCCCAAGAGGTTGGGGATATCCAACAGACGAATTGATGCAGATAAATAAATTAGCAGTTGATACATGTTATTGGCCATTATATGAAGTAGAAAATGGCAAATACAAGATAACATATAAACCAGCTAAAAAATTACCTATCGAAGAATTCTTAAAGCCTCAAAGAAGATTTAAACATATGTTTAAACCAGGTAATGAGTGGATGATTGAAGAATTCCAAAAAGAATTAGACGAGAGATGGGAAGCACTTCTAAAATTAGAAGAGATAACAAATAAAGAATAGAATAGAATAAAATATCATATAAAAAAGAAAAAAGAAAAAAGGACAATATAAAAATTATATTGTCCTTTTTCTGAACATATATATAATTTTTCCTACTGGAAATATAGGAAACTTAGGTATTGATTTTGACTCTACGCTGTTGTAATTCATCAAAAGATGGGTCACTAAAAAATTCTGATAGCGTAACGTCAAAACCGTTCACAAATAAGTAGTAATGTATCTAATTTGATTAACTTCGTTTTGCTATTCATGAAAGTTGATAATGTAGAACAAGGAATACCTGTTAATCTGCATAATGACCAGATACTCATATTTCTATCGTCTAAATAATATTTGATTCTTTTTCTTATTATATCTGAAAACTTCATATCTTACTCCTCTATAAATATTTGATTCTTCAATAAAAATATTTAGCATTTGTTTTTTAATCTATAGGAACAAAGCCTGTTGTATCTGGCAATTCCACATCTTCATCTGTAACTGTATCAAATTCATAATGGTAATCTGTAACTTTGTTTTTATCATTATCTATATATTTAATAATTAATCCTGTCTCTGCATCTATAAATCTTTCAGTATTATTGATTTTAAGCAAATAACATTTCTTACCAGAAAGAGTAACATTTTGAATATTTGTAGTTAATGCACAATATAATTTTTCAGGTAACGTATGAAAAATTGCTGTATAATTTGTTACATCTAGATCTATATCTTTATCAAAAGTTGATAAATTTTTATTTTGCATATTTTTTACCAAATTTAAATTTTCTTTATCTGATATATAATTAATATATTCTTCTACATTATTTGGATTATCAATATAATATATTTTCTTTATTGCTAAAGATATTTCATCTTTATTATATTTTTCATAAATCATAAATTTTCTATTTAAATAAAACTCTAGTTTTATATAATAATTAGTTTTAGATTCAGCAATCATTGCTTTATTACTTAAATCATTAATTATTATAAATCTTCTTGCAATTATTAATGTGAAAACTAAAGCAATTATTAGCAGAATATTTCTAAATATTTTTAATTTTTGGCTATATCTTTTTATGTATTTAAAGTTCTTTTCTTCTTTTTTAGGAGAATTAACTTCTATTTCTTTTTGCATATTTTCTAGAAGCTCTTTACATTCTGAGCAATCTGCTATATGAGATTCGATAAAACTATTTGTTTCTTCGTTGGTAAGGTTTTCGATATAACTTGGAAGCAAATCTTTGATAATATTACATAGTTTTTTCTTTTCCATAATCTTCAACCTCCTTTAATTTTTGTTTTCCTCTGTAAAAGGTAACTCTTGCCCAAGTTTCAGTTTTTCCTAAAATCTCACCAATTTCCTTGAAACTTAAATCTCCATTTATCCTTAGAAGGATTACTTCTTGAGTAGTTTTATCTAGCTTTTTAATATTTTCGAATAATTTTCGCCTATTTTCATTTTCTATTGCCATCAGTTCAGTATTTTCAAAAGCGATTAAATTATCCTCTTCCTCGTCTAAACTTACATATCTCCTTCTTCTTTTTAATTCATCAAACCACAGATGTTTTGCTATTTGGCAAAGCCAAACTTGTATTTTACAATCGCCTTTGAAGGAGTTAAGAGATTTGAGAGCCTTAAAAAAGGTATCTTGTGTTAATTCTTCTGTAAAATTATCGTCATGAGTTAAGCAGAAAAGATATTTATAAACTACCCCAAAATACTGATTATAAATATCTTCAATATTCTGCATAAACTCACCACCTTTTATATATATTTTCAAAAAGCTTCAACTATATGACGCTTTTTTCTTAAATTCGTTACAGAATTTTTAAAAATTTTTTAAATTTTTTATCATTCGACAAATTTCGACATTTATTGACAAAAATGGAAAATTTTGGTATAATTAAATTCGCTTTTAGGAGGACCTAGGGGCATAACACAAGTGCAAAAATATTTTAAGGAGGAAATTGCTTTGAAAAGGCGTATTACATCTTTGGCGTTGGCTTTGCTTCTTTGCATGAGCCTTGCAGTCCCTGCTTTTGCAGTGGAGTCTGCTCCTGAAGTTCAGGGTGAAGTCCATGCAGCAGCAATGCCTATTCCTGATGCACGGCCCAATGAGGTAAAAACCCTCAAGGAGATGAATGTAGATTTCATTGATAGTCACACAGTCAAAGTTACTCCTGCAAAAGGCACTAACCTTAAGTTTATCGGGACTGTTCACGATAGCGATGTTACATTGAAAGTCTACAAAAACGGCGGATGGTGGGCTTCTACTACAATAACACTGAAAGAGGATGCTGCTGTTGCAACGTATAACCTTATAACTAATTGCAATGGCGAAGAGTATACGCTGATTTTCACCGCACAAGGTGCTACTATCCTTGGAGGCCTCTACCAGACAGACTACGTCTAAGTCCAGCTTCAATGGGAGTAAGCTTTAAGTAAAATCCAGCCTGAAAAGGTAAGAAGTATTTTTTAGCAAAATCTAAAATTCACTTCAATGCACTTGTGGGAGAGAGCTGCTTTGCAGCTCTCTTTTATTTATTTAATTACCTCATAAAAGCAAAAAAGTATAGAATCCAATATGACTTTAATTGAATTTCTATACTTTACATCTTCCATCTTTATATTATATTTTACATCTTAGTAAGTTTCTCTTGGCATTTTCTGCAAATTAATTTGTCATTGTACATAAATAAATCTTTACTACTTCCGCATAATACACAATTTGGTTCATATTTTTTGAGTATGATAGAAGATCCATCAACAAATATTTCTATAGGATCTTTTTCACTTAAATTTAGTTGATTTCTCAATTCCATAGGTAATACAATTCTACCTAATACATCCAATTTTCTAATTATTCCTGTACTTTTTCTCATTACTACATTTATCTCCTTTTTTATTACTATTTTTATACTAGTTCGGTAAATTGAACTAATGTTATATTATCATATAACTAAAATAATTTCAATACTTTTTTAAAAATTACTTCAATATACCAAACTAATAAAAATATATAAATTTATATTTTAACAAAAAAGCATTGAACACAAAATCAAAATATGATATATTTAAATGTAGAATTGAATATAAAATAAATGGAGGTTGTAATATGTCAAGACGTGCGAGAAGATATGAAGATGAACCAAAGCTAAATATAAAAAAAGTAATAGCTGTATTGGTATTTATACTAGTTGTAATAATGTTTATCATTGGAATAAAAAGTTTATTAAACAGTAAAAATATGGAAACAGCCACTGGTAAAATTGGAACAGTTACATATTATACAGCCTATGATAATGGAAAGTGGGGAGTCATAAATTCAAAAGGTGAAACAGTTATAGACGCAAGTTATGACGAAATGATAGTAATACCAGATAATGTTCAAGACATTTTCATATGCACATATGATGTAAATTACTCGGACGGAACATATAAAACAAAAGCCATAAATAGTAAAAATAAAGAAGTTATAACAGGATATGATAAAGTAGAGGCACTTGGCAATTATGACGAAAATAAAAACTTATGGTATGAAAAGAATATCCTAAAAGTAGAAAAAGATGGAAAATATGGATTAATAGATTTTTCAGGAAATGAGCTATTATCACCTGAGTATGAGAGTATTGACACATTAAAAAATCTAGAAAACAGCATATTAATACAAAAAGATGGATTATATGGACTTTGTGATAAGGAAGGAAATATAGTAATTGAGCCAAAATATAAAAAAATAGATAAAATAGAGGATGACTATAAAAACGGATACATTGTAGTTGATGAAAATAACAAATATGGAATAATAGGATTTGACAAATCAATAGTATTAGAATGCAAGTATGAAGAAATAAAGGGTATATATGCAAATAACTTCTATGCAGTAAAACAAGATGGAAAGTATGTAGTAATAAGTAGAGAAGGTGATTTAATACTTTCAGGTGACTTTGACGATATAGTAGATATAAAGGATTCATATTTAATAGTAAAAAAAGGTGGCAAGAGTGGACTTATAAATATTTCAGGAGAAAAGCAAATAGACTACAAATATGATGAACTTATATACATGAACAGTGAGTATTATATCGCAAAAAATAATAACAAATATGGAATAGTTTCACTAGAAGGAGAGGAAAAACTTCCTATACAAAGTGAAGATATAAGTTATATAAGTGCTGGAAATATAATAATTGCAGATTACATAGAGAATGAGGAACTTATTTCAAAAGTACTTGATACAAATTTTGAAGAAAAACTTTCAGGAATTGTATCAGAGATAAATACTGAAAAAGGTTATGTTAGAATTTATACAAACGGAGATTATAAATATTATAACTTTAAATTTGAAGAAAAACAAGCATCAGATATTTTAACAGGAAATAAATTATTTTTAAGTAAACAAGATGGAAAATATGGCTTTGTAGATAAAGATGGAAATGTGGTCGTAGACTATATTTATGATGATGCAACAGAGCAAAATGAAGCAGGATATGCAGGAATCAAAAAAGACGGACTTTGGGGTTCAATAGACTTTAATGGAAAAGTTGTAGCAGAGCCAGAATACAATTTAGATAATAATACAAAAATAAACTTCATAGGTGTTTGGCATTTATGTGAAGATCAAAATGCAAATTATTACTTGGATGTATAAGGTGATAGGAATATATGAGAATAACTTGTGGCACAGATATTGTAGAAATAGATAGAATACATAGATTAATTGATGAAGATAATTCAAACTTTATAAACAAAATCTATACAGAAAATGAAATAAAATATTGTGAAAGCAAAAATATGGTTAAGTATCAACACTATGCAGCAAGGTTTTCAGCAAAAGAGGCGATTTTTAAAGCAATATCAGATAAACTTAATAATAAGTTTGATATATCATGGAAAGATGCAGAAATATTAAATGACGAAAATGGAAGGCCTAAAATACATTTTATAAATAAAGAAATAAATGGCTTAGATAGTATAGAAATTAGTATCTCACATTGCAGAGATTTTGCAACTGCAAGTGTTGTTGCAGTATGGAATGACTAGAAGGGGTTATATTAAAATGAAATTATTTGACACACATTCACATTATAATGATGAAAAATTTGATTCAGATAGAGAAGAAATAATAAAAGCAATATATGAAGCTGGAATAGAAAATACAGTAGTTGTAGGAGATAATATAGAAAATTCCAAAAAAGCAATAGAACTTGCAAACAAATATGATTTTATCTATGCAGCAGTCCGGAATCCATCCAAATGAAATAGAAAACACAAAAGAAGATATAGACAAAAGTATTTTACAAATAGAAGATTTAGCAAAGATTAACAAAAAGATAGTTGCAATAGGGGAGATAGGACTAGATTATCATTGGGAAAAAGATAGAAAAGAATTACAAAGATATAGCTTTATTGAACAAATAAAACTTGCAAATAAATTAGGATTACCAATTGTTATACATTCAAGAGATGCTATTATGGATACAATAGATATTCTAAAAAATGATGTAAAGCCAAATAAAAGAGGAATATTACATTGTTGTCAGTTAAATAAAGACTTAGTAAAGACAGGACTAGAAGAAGGGCTTTATATTTCATTTGCAGGAGCCATAACTTTTAAGAGCTCAAAAAATGCAGATGAAATAATCAAAATGGTGCCAGATGATAGAATACTAATTGAAACAGATTGCCCATATTTAAGTCCAGAACCACATAGAGGTCAAAGAAATGATTCAAGAAATATAAAATATACTGCACAAAAAATAGCAGATGTAAAACAAAAAAGTTTAGAAGAAATTGCAAAGATAACTTATGAAAATGCAAGAAAAATATATGGAATCTAAGTAAGTGAATTTTTTGAAAAATTTGACATATAATAAAATAGATGTTATAATAACATTAAGCAATTGAAAAGTAAATCTTTCAATAAGAAACTTAAAAGACTAGGAGTGCAATTCCTAGTCTTTTCATTTGCTATTCACTTAAAAGTTTTACAAACAAGTAAATCAATATAAGTTTTAGCAATTTTAGCAAATCTTTCATATAAGAACCTCCTTTCTACCTTTGGAAGAAAGGCAAATAAATAGTATAATATAAATTTCATATTGTCAACATATTTTACAATATTTGTAAAATATGTTGATTTATGTAAATAAATATTATATAATACTTACGGGCAACTACTATAAAAGAAGGAGGTGAAAAATGAGCAAAAATTTCAAACCAATAGTAGGCATATTATGTATGATTATAGTAGCTGTAATTATTAGATTTGTTATTATAAAAGATAACGATGCACCAAGTTTAGACTCAACAAATGAAGAAAGTAACATCCGGAAAAATCCAAAATATGGTAGGTTTAAGTGGCAATAATTTATCAGTAATAAATTCTGAAAAAGACATAATTTATCAATTACCAGCATTAGATACAGAATCAAATGTTGAAGAATTTAATAACAATTTAATCAGATATATAAACTCAATTGATAATCCAGATTTAAATATATTAATTAGTAATGTTGTTGCACAAAACTTACAAGGATTTTTAAATAACGAAATACATATTGCTATAAAAGAAGCTATTTTCAATGCAAAACTTAGAGAATTATTTGGAGAGGAAATCATTAACAATTTTGAATTCCAAATGGATATAAAATGCATAGGTAATGAAGAATATTTGCACAGAATTTATGAGCAAGATGGATATTATGTATTTGATTATAATGATGCAAACATTATAGATACTGGGTTAAATTATAAAGATAAGAAAGTAGAAAATGATACTATTAGATATGAATATTTTTATAATCCAGAGTTTATGGTTAATTACTATAAAAAAATGATGACATTAGAAGAACTTATGAAAAAGGATAGCGAATACTTTTTTATAAAGGAGATACCAGTTGTTTCTATAACTTATACTAAAAAAGATGGCCTATACAGAATAACATCAATAGAAGGAATACGTAAAATTTACGAAGTAAAGTTATTACTATATGAGAATTATGAAGTATCTATATAGTAGTATTCACAATGATTTTAATAAAATAAAAGATTAACAATAAAAAAATTGTTAATCTTCGTAAAAAATTTTATATTTAATATTTTTTTCAAACATTTTATTTCAAATTTCTTAGAGCTTGAACTCTTTCATCTAGACTTGGATGAGTAGACCAAATGCTAGATTTAGTAATCTTTTCATCCCTAAAAGGACTTGATATATACATATGAGCAGTAGATTTATTTGCTGATTGAAGCTCATTAGGATCAGCAGAGATTTTTTGAAGAGCAGAAATTAATCCGTCTGGATTTCTCGTATATTTTGCAGAAGTTGCATCTGCTAAAAATTCTCTACGTCTTGAAAGTGCAAGTTGAGCAAGTTTACCAAATATAGGAGCAAGTATTAAAAATACGAGACCTATAAGCATAAGAATGCCATTTCCACTATCATTATTTTTACTGCTTGAACTTCTTCCAAAGAAAAATCCTCTTGTGAAAATATCTGAAAGCATTACAACAAAACTTACCATTACTGTAACAACTGCTGAAAGTCTTATATCGTAATTTGCAATGTGTGCAAGTTCATGTCCTATAACTCCTTCAAGCTCATAATAATCAAGTTTTTCTAAAAGACCAGTTGTAACACAAATAACAGCATGTTCTGGATTACGTCCTGTTGCAAAAGCATTAGGTTGAGCATCTTCTACTACATATAGCATAGGAGTTGCATTTAATCCAGCACTTATAACAAGAGCATCTAAAATATTTACAAGCTTTTGATTCTCTTCGTGAGTCGCAGGTCTTGCATTAGACATCGAAAGTATAATTTTATCACTATTATAGTATGTTGCCCAAGATGCTATAATTGAAAATGTAAGAGCAATAACAATAGATACTGGTCCAAAATCAAAGGCCATACATATATAATATAAAATAAGTGTAATGACAATTATAAATATTGAAATAATAACCCCACTTTTTATTTTATTAGAACGTATATCCTCGTACATAATAACCTCCGTTAGTTATTTAACTTAATTATTTCCATTTCCAAAATCTACTTTTACATTATTTCTAGCGTTTTCATCACTTACAACAAATAAAGTTTTACTTGTGAAGTGGAAAATTGAAGCTATAATACTTGTTGGGAATACTAATAAAGCAGTATTATACATTGTAACACTGTCATTATAGAATTGTCTTGAATAAGAAATTTTATTTTCTGTATTTCTTAATTCTTCTTGTAATTCAGAGAAACTCTGATTTGCTTTTAAATCAGGATAATTCTCAGAAACTGCCATAATTGTTTTTAAAGCACCAGTTAATTGGTTATCCAAGTCTACTTTTTCGTCAACAGAGCTAGCGTTTGCCCAAGCAGTACGAAGTTCTGTTACTTTTGCTAAAACGTCTTTTTCATAATCCATATAACCTTTAACTACATTTACTAAGTTAGGAATTAAATCAAATCTTCTTTGTAATTGGACATCAATTTGTCCCCAAGCATTATCAACTTTTAATTTTTTTCTTACTAAACCGTTATAAGCAAAAATTACCCATAAAACGATTATAACCACGATTGCTAAAACTATCCACATAATAATTTTCCTCCTTAAAATTTATTTATTAATATAATAATATAATACCACAAAAAAGTAAAAGTTACAACAAAAATATTATAACCATCTTGACACCAGCAAACATAAGTTTTATAATGATATTGGTGGTATAAAAATGGAAAGACAGATACTACATATAGATGTTAATAATGCATTTTTAAGTTGGACAGCAATCGAAATGTTAAAATCTGGAGAAACACTTGATATAAGAACAATTCCATCAATAATTCGGAGGAGATGAAACAAGAAGATCAGGAATAGTTCTTGCAAAGAGTATGCTTGCTAAAAAATGCGGTGTAAAAACAGGAGAAACAATTTTTCAGGCAAAAAGAAAATGTCCAAACTTAAAAGTATATCCAGGATGCAATTATTCAGTTTATAGAAAGTATTCTAATAAATTATATGATATTTTATCAGAATATACATATAAAATTGAAAGATTTAGCATAGATGAGTGTTTTTTGGATTTGACGGGATTTCTAAAAAATGATATACTAATAAATAAGGCATATGAAATAAGTAGAAGAGTGAAAAAAGAGTTAGGTTTTACTGTAAATATAGGTGTTGCACATAATAAGCTACTTGCAAAAATGGCATCAGATTTTGAAAAGCCAGATAAAGTTCATACTCTATTTGAAGACGAGATAGAAGAAAAAATGTGGACTTTACCTGTTTCAGAGTTGTTTATGCTAGGAAGAAAAACTGTACCTAAATTAAATAGTATGAATATAAATACAATTGGTGATTTAGCAAGATATGATAAAAGCGAGTTAATTAGAAAATTTAAAAAATATGGAAACTTGATATGGGAATATGCAAATCGGAATAGATAACTCTGAGGTGATATTTGAACCAGATAGACCTAAAAGCATCGGAAATTCTGTGACACTTCCAAGAAATTTACGAACAAAAGAAGAATTGGAAGATGTTGCATTATCTATAACAGAACAAGTATGTTATAGACTTAGAAGAAATGGTTTACTTGCAAATGTAGTAAATGTACAATTAAGAACCAAAGATTTTGTAGACATATCACATCAAAGAAAACTAGATACAGCAGTTTCTAATACTAAAATAATATACCGGCACGGTAAAAGAACTGTTAGATGAAATGTTTAAAGATGGAATGGCAATAAGATTGGTTGGAGTTAGGACAGATAATTTAGTAGATAAAAAAGAACAGCAATTATCGCTTTTCTCAAATCTAGAAAATGAAAAGCAAGATAAAATAGATTTGACAGTAGATAAATTAAAAGAAAAGTATGGATATGACTTAATAAAAAAAGGAGCAGAATTAAATACTGAAAAAATAATAAAAATCATAAGAAAAGAGTAAAAAGGGGGAAATTATTATAGAAAAGTTTACAAATTTGTTAATAATACTTATTGTTATAGTAATTATAGTACTTGGAGGGATGTATTATTTTAAAGTTACATCTAATGATGGAGAAAGTTATGCACTTAGACCAGAAATAAATAAAATTGAAGATAAAAATGATGTTCAGCAAGTAGTAGATCTAAATAATACAAAAAACGAAAATCAAAGTCAAACACAAATAGTAATACCTTCTGGTGAAACAAATAATAATATATATGCACAAAACTCATCATCTGGTTCATACAAATATAACAATAGATATTATTATAATCAATTAGACGAATATTCTAAGGCAATATACGATGCAATAGAAGAAAATTTAGATCAGTTAAAAAATGGAACATGTAGGATAACAATTGATTATGATTTTAGTAAGGTTCTAAAAAATAATTCAGAAAAGTCATTAAAGCCATATTATAATGATGCATTAAATGCATTAAATTTAGATATACCAAATTTATTTTATATTGATTTTACGAAGCTTTGGCTATATGTAGAAACAAAAACTAGTCTATTTAGTACAAAATATAATATATATCTAAGTACAAAAGATAATATGACTTTATATAGAGATGAATTTTCTAATGTAGAACAAGTTAATACTGCAATAAATTTAGTAGAGTCTATAAAAAATAATTTTACAAATATGTCCTATCAAAATGATTACTATAAAATAAGAGAAGTCCATGATTGGCTTATAGAAAATTTAGAATATGATAGTACTGATACACAAATATCAAGTATTTATATGGCATTTGTTCAAAGAAAAGCAGTATGTGAAGGATATGCAAGAGCATATAAATATATATTAGATGAGCTTGGTATAAACAATATATTAGTTACAGGAACAGCAACTAATTCAAAAGGAGCTAGTGAAAACCATATGTGGAATTATGTGTTATTAAATAATACATGGTATGCAGTGGATGTAACTTGGGATGATCCAATTATAATTGGTGGAGGAACACTAAGCAATGCATCAAAACACAGATACTTCTTACTTGGATCTAATAAATTTTTTGAAAACCACTATGCAAACAATGTGATTTCAAGTAATGGAAAACAATTTGAAATTCCTACATTATCCGCAGAAGATTATTAATAAATATAAAGTATAAAAATAGCAAGTTTTGGCAATAATACTAAAAAATATTAAAAGGATTGGTATTAATGAAAAAACGAGCTATTTTTATATTTATAATAATTATAATAATTTTATTTGGAGTTTTTTTCTATATAGGTCTTAAGGTAGATAAAGAGAATAATCATAATTTATTAGGAAGTATAAATAATTTGCAAATAGAAGAAGAAAAAGTAGAAAGTGAAAATGTAGTAGAAACAACAACATTTGAAGAAAAAACAACTCCAAACACCATACTCACCTTGCAGAAATATTATACTGAATGTGGTCACACAATAGAAACAAGTAATGCACTCCCAGAAGAAGAGGTAAACCTCACAGAAGATGAGATAAGAGAAAAATATGCTGATTGGAATTTAGAATTCTTTTCTATGGAAGAAATAATTTTATTAAAAGAAGTAGATAGCTTTTGTGGAGAGCATTATCTTGTAACAGAAAAAGATGGCTTTATTGCAATATCAACAGTTGATCAAGACGGAACTGTAACATTTAAAGAAAAAACAAATATATCAGTAGAATATCTTCCAGAAACAGATAGGATAACATTAAAAAACGGGCTTATGGTTTATGGAACAGAAGAACTTAATAAACTTATAGAAGATTTTGAGTAAAAAAAGTGAATAATATTTATTTTTAAGAGACTTGCCCTGTTTGCAGGCTACAAATTGAATTTTTAATAAAGTAGGCTGCAAAAGTCGCCCTTCGCTTCGCTTCGGTTGATCGCTGAGACGCGTCTCTTTTTAATAAATATTATTCACTTTTCTAAATCTTATTTTTATTTACTAATTTCATCTTTAAAATAATTCTGCAAATTAAATGCTCTGAAGTACAAAACCAAAGCAGACAAAGTTGCAAGAATTGCTAAGATGTAAATATATATAGAAAAATCATAAATAGAATCTTCTAATACATAATTATTTAAATAACGTATAGTCAAAGAGCATCCAATTGCTACATAAAATAACACAGTTGCAAGTTTACCGGTACCACTTGCTAGATACTACAAGTTTTCTGCCATAAAGGAAAGAAGCACCTGCTATCATTGCAAATTCTTTCAAAACTACAATTGCAAGTATCCAAAAGGGAATAATTCCTTTTATAGATAAAGTTACAAGGATAGCTAATTGAGTTGCTTTATCTGCAAGAGGATCAACCAATTTTCCAAAATCAGTTATTAAATCAAATTTTCTTGCAATAAAACCATCTAGTACATCAGTTATTCCAGATAATAATAAAAATATTACAGCAACTACAAAATGTTCTGAAGTGATAGCTATTACGATAGGTGGTATCAATAAAAATCTAATTATTGTTAGAATATTTGGTACATATTTAAGCATATATAAACCCTCCACTAATCAGAAACTTTAAAACTTAATGCATTATTTTTAACATTAACTACTACATTATTTCCATTCTTTATTTCACTTCTTAAAATCTTTTCAGAAAGTTCATCTTCTAAGTATCTTTGAATAGCACGTCTTAAAGGCCTAGCACCATATTTTAAGTCAGTTCCTTTTTCTAGTAAGAATTCTTTTGCAGGCTTTGAAACTTGCATAGTGATATTTTTATCTTTAAGAGCTGCATCAGTATCTAGTAACATTAAATCAACAATTTTCATTAGTTCTTCTTTATTTAAACTATCAAAAATTACAATTTCATCAATTCTATTTAGAAATTCAGGTCTAAATGTATCTTTTAAACTATCTTGGATCTTATTAGAATCTACAGTTTGTTTTCCAAAACCAATAGAATTGTTATTTAAGTTAGAACCTGCATTTGAAGTCATAATAATAATTGTATTTTCGAAACTTACTGTATTTCCTTGAGAATCTGTTAGCTTACCGTCATCTAGAACTTGAAGTAATATATTAAATACATCAGGATGTGCTTTTTCTATCTCATCAAGAAGTACGATAGAATAAGGTTTTCTTTTTACCTTTTCAGTAAGTTGACCTGCGTCATCATATCCTACATATCCAGGAGGTGATCCAATAAGTTTAGAAGTCGAATGTGATTCCATATATTCAGACATATCTACTCTAATTATTGCATCTTTATCTCCAAACATTTCGTATGCAAGTGTTTTTGCAAGTTCAGTCTTACCAACACCTGTTGGACCAACAAATAGGAAAGAAGGTGGACGCTTTGTAGTTTTTAAACCTGCTCTATTTCTTCTTATTGCCCTAGAAACAGCTTCAACAGCCTTATTTTGACCGATAATCTTTTTATGAAGATTATCTTCCAAATTTAAAAGTTTAGCAGTTTCTTCCTCTGTAATTTTAGTTACAGGGATTTTAGTCCAGTGCTCTATAACTTCTGCTATATCTTGGACAGTAACTTCTTTTAATTTTAAGTTTTTGTTTATAGCATCTATTTGCTCAATAAGTTGACATTCACGAGTTTTTAAATCAGCAGCTTTTTGATAATCTTCTGTTGAGTCTGCCTGTGCAGCTTCATTCTTTTCATCTTGAACTGCTTTTAATTCATTTTTTAAAACCTCTAATTGATATAATTCTTTGTTGTCAAGATTAATTCTAGAACAAGCCTCGTCTAATATATCAATAGCTTTATCAGGTAAAAATCTGTCGTGAATATATTTTTCAGACATTATTACAGTCTGACGAATAACATCATTAGAAATTTTTACCTTATGAAAGTCCTCATAATATTTTTTGATTCCATACATTATATTGCAAGTTGCATCTATATTTGGTTCTTCTACTAAAACAGTTTGAAATCTTCTTTCTAATGCTGTATCTTTTTCAATATATTTTCTATATTCTTTCAAAGTAGTAGTACCAATAAGTTGAATACTGCCATCTGCAAGAGAAGGTTTAAGAATATTTGCAGCATTCATAGCATTTTCACCATCACCTGTACCAATAATATTATGAATTTCATCTATAACTAAAATGATATTTTTAAGAGCTTTACACTCGTCAATAATACCTTTCATTCTAGCTTCAAATTGACCTCTAAATTGAGTACCAGCAACAACAGAAGTCATATCTAAAAGATATACCTCTTTATTTAAAAGTTTAGCTGGAACTTGACCATTTGCAATAGATATTGCCAAACCTTGTGCAATCGCGGTTTTACCAACACCAGGTTCACCGATAAGACAAGGATTATTTTTAGAACGTCTATTTAATATTTGTATAATTCTTCTAATTTCACTATCTCTTCCGACAACAATGTCTAATTCATTGTTTTTAGCTTTATTTGTTAGGTTTGTTCCATACATATCAAGGAACTTCTTTTTCTTTTCCTTAGGCTTTTTATCAACTTTTACTCTTTTATTGTTTGAACTTCTACTTTCTGATTGACCATCATAATTATTTGGATCAAAGAAATTTCCAAATATTGCTCCAATAGGAACAGCACCTCCTTGATCATTTGCCATACTATCATCCATAGCCATATTATCAGAAATGTTATTTATAATATTTTCAAATTGCTCAGTAACAGCATTTAAATCAATATTGTTACCATTAAGAATTGAACCCAAAGGATTTATACCTCTTTCTTTTGCACAATTTGCACAATAACCAATAGTATTATGAGGATTATCCTTTGTAGGATTACTTACAAAAATTGTTGCTTCTGCTTTTTTACAAATTGAACATAACATATATTTAAGTCCTCCTTTAAGCTATTCAAAGTATTCTATTAATAATACATTAAAATTAATAAAAAGTCAAGTTGATAATAGAGTTTTGGTTGTGCTATAATAAAATATATACTATCTAGGAGGAAAATGTTAATGAACGAAGGCAAAATAGATATAAGAACTATAACAGTTATAAGTGTGATTGTAATATGTATATTTTCTATAATATATGGAATATATTACCAGATAGAATCATATAAGCAAAAACAATTAAATGAGCTTATAGAGCAGGGACCACAGATTGAAGAACCAACACAAATAGTAGAATTTGACGATCTATTTGATAATAGCATAAATTATCAGGGAAATAATGTGGCAGTAAATAAAATAGAATCGCACGAAGAACTTGTTTATACTGTATATGAGTTAAAAGATGACGCTTATGGTGTAAATGTAAAAATCCCTACAATAAATATTAATAATGAGAAAATAATGGGTATTAATAAAGAAATATCATCAATATTCCAAGAAAAAGCAAATCAAATATTATTAAACACAGATGAAGAAATAAAAAAACAAACTATATATAATGTAGAATATACGGCTTATGTAAATGAAAATATTTTATCATTAGTAATTAGAGCAAGTTTAAAAGAGGGTACAAATATACAAAGAGTGATTATTCAAACATATACATATAACTTATCTACAAATGAAGAAATGACACTTGGAAATATCCTTAATATAGAGGGAAAGAGCACAAAAGATGTGCAGTCAGAAATCTATAACACAATAAAAGAAGCAATAGATAATTCTCAAAATCTTTCTGCATTAGGATATAGTACAGTTAATCGTGATATAAATGATAGTATGTATCTAGTAGAAAATTCTAATAATTATTTCTTAGGACCAGATGGGGTAATTTATATAGTATATGCTTATGGAAATGCAAGTTATTCTTCTGAGAAAGATATTGTAGTAATTAAATAATTAGAAAAACACATTTCACTTTACATAATTTGACTTAAAGCTAAAAATTTGGTATAATAAACATATAGGAGCATAGAAATGCTCCAAAAAATATAGAAATAGGAGAAAAAGAAAATGCAAAACAGAGACCGGGAAAGAATTTACATCAGCAAATGCATCACGGACAAACGGAAGGTAACCATCATCATGAAAAATGGTTACCAAATGAGAGGCATCATTATCGCACAAGATGATCTTTCGATTGAGGTCGATGAGCGTGGAAACGGGTCGACATCCAGCAGAAACCTTGTATATAAAGGGGCAATCTCTACAATTATGCCGACACCGAATAACTTTTAAACTCCAAAAAGGAGAGTGCAAAAGCACTCTCCTTTTTAAAATATAAAGACTTACCATTTTTTTGGTAGGTCTTTTAAAATAAAAAATAAAAGGGGATGTTTTTTCACTATCATTACTTAGTGTACTTATAATATATCAATCTTATTTGTCCATTTTGTGAACTTACCGTGAAAGTTATGGATAAAAAGTATTAAGAAAAAATTAAAATGAATTAATTCATAAAATTTGCAATATACATTAAAGAGATTATATGAAAAGAGGTAAAGAATTGAAAAAAAGGTTTAATAAAATAAATGAATTTTTAGAAATACCGGAAGAAGTAATAACAGACAAACCTAAAATAACAATACTTGGATTTGAAGAACTAGTGATAGAAAATTATAAAAACATATTAGAATATGAGAAAGTATTTATAAAAGTAAATACTTATATAGGTGCGATAAATATAAATGGATTCAATTTAAAACTGATTCAAATGAATGCAGAAGACTTGATGATAACTGGCACAATAGATTCAATTGACTTTGAAGCGAATGAGTAGGTGAAAAATTTGATATTCAAAATTATAATTAACTATATATTAGGATATGTAAATATCTCTGTTGAAGGATATTATATAGAAAGATTTATAAATATTTGTATAAGCAAGGGAATTCTTTTGTGGAATGTAAAAAGAGAAAAATCTACATTTATGATAGCAAATGTCCGGAAAAAATGATTTTAAATTATTAAAAGAAGTTGCTAGAAAAACTAAATGCAGAATCAAAATAAATCAAAAAAAAGGACTTCCGTTTTTAATGAACAAATACAGAAATAGAAAAATATTTTTTATAGTATTTATATTGGTTGCAATACTTATGTATGGGACGTCAAAGTTTATATGGAATATTGAAGTGGAAGGATTAGAAACAATAGATTCTAATGAAATATTAAGTCAATTATCAGAATATGGCTTAAAAGAAGGAACATTAAAATCAAAAGTAAATGCACAAGAAATCATAAATCAAATCAGACTAAAAAGAGATGACATTGCTTGGATGAATATAAATTTAAATGGGACTAATGTATTAGTTAAGATAGTAGAAACAACAAAAAAGCCAGAAATAGTTGAAAAAAGCGAATATTGTAATATTGTATCTAATAAAACAGGTGAGATAACAAAAATTACAGCAACAGAAGGAACAATTTTAGTAAACATAGGGGATATCGTTACGGAAAATAGCATTTTGATAGGTGGATGGATGGAAGGAAAATATACTGGAACAAGATTTGTACACGCATCAGGAGAGATAGAAGCAAAAGTCTGGTATAAAAAATCAGAAAAAATAAATTTAAAGCAGACAAACCAAGTTAGGACAGGAGTTTCACAGAAAAAATATAATATAAAAATAAATAATTTTCAAATAAATTTATATAAAAGTCTTCCAAATTTTGAAAAATATGATACAATAAATGAAGAGAAAAAAATCAAAATATTTTCAAATTTTTATTTGCCTATAAGCTTAGGGATTTCTACATATTACGAATTAAAAGATGAAGAAAAGACCTTGACTAAGGAGGAAGCAAAACAAATATTAACAGACAAATTAAAAAATGAATTATTAGAAGAAATAGAAAACAAAGATAATATACAAGATATTAAAGTAAATACATCTGAGGATGAAGAAAGCGTACAAGTAGAAGTTATATACGAAGTACTAGAAAATATTGGTACACAAGAAAAAATTTTAAATTGAAAGGAAGGATGAACGATGGAAGAAAGAGGATTACGAGTTGCAAAAAATGATAAAGCATTTTTCTCAAAGATATCAACAACAATAAGCAGACTATTAATACCTACAAAAATAGGAATTAATGGAATGTTAATTACAATAAAAAGGAATAGTTTACTTAAAAACTATGAAACATATACAAATAATACAGATAAGGCAAAAGAAGAGGCTCTTCAAAGAAAATATGAAGATACATTTATATTATACTTAGAGTCAATAGATAAATATGTAATGGATTCTATATATAAAAAAGTAAAGAACAGGACGGCAACTACATTTGAAGAAGACGCATTGTCTAGATACTATACAGTAACACATCTAAAAGAAACACAATATGCAGAATATAAACATAGGAAACAAAAATATCTATTAGATTTAGATTACATATCTTTAAAAAATGATGACAAACAAAAAGTAATAGCAAGGTATAACCCATTTTATATCTCAAAAATGGATGGCATTTTTAAAGGAATACTTAAAAATTATTCTATACAATTAGCAGATAAAATATCAGAAAATATGATTGACAAAGATAGCATATATGACAGTATATTTGACACATTAGAAGATTACATGTCAAATATATTACCTATCAAAATGGAACTTGAAGGAAAAGAAAAATACAAAGATATATACCAGGAATATGATAAATTTACTGGATTTTTGTCAGGAAAATTAGATGCAAGAGAGCAAATTGAAAAAAGAATGTATCTACTTGCAATGAGTAGAAAATTATTTACTCACAGTGTTCCATTAGCTGTTGCAGAAGGATGCTATGAAAAATTAATAAGAGAGACAAGACATTTAATAATAAGTTCTAAGGTAGAAAAGAAAAAAGAAGTAGCCTATGAAACACTAATAAATTTAATAGAAGACTACAATGTAAGAGTGCTATCTACAAAAATTTACTGGGAGAAACCAGAAGAAAAAGAATTATATAAGACATTTTGGGACAAATATAATAGTATAGATAAGAGCTCAGACGAAGGAAAAAAACAAAAAGAAATACTATTTATCAAAGCAGAGCTAAGACATTTAGATAATAATTTGCAAAACAAACATATAATAAAGTTTTATAAGGACAAGCTTTTTGAATACAATGCAATTAGAAGATTAAAAAATTCATATAGTAAGGGGAAAAAGTATATTAAAGTATGAGAGAATTAGCAGAAATAGAATTTTTAGATATAAAAGAAGATAAGAAATACAAAGAGATTATAAATAAAGTATATGAAATGTGCTTTAAAGAAGAAAATCTATATGATTATGAAATATATATTAGTGTAATTATTACAGACGAAGAAAATATAAGAAATATAAATAAAAAGTATAGAAATATTGATAAAGCAACAGATGTGTTATCATTTCCAATGTTTGAAAAAGATGAAATAGAATCTGCAAAATTAGGAAAAGAGCCACTTGGAGATATAGTTATATGCTTACCAATAGTAAAAAAACAAGCAGTAGAATATGGACATAGTGAAGATAGAGAGTTTGCATATATGCTAGTACACGGTTTTTATCATTTAATGGGATACGACCATATAGAAGATAAAGACAGAGTAAAAATGAGAGAAAAAGAAGAAAATATTTTAAATAAACTAGGACTAAAACTTGATACATAAAAAATGAAAGGAGAAATGATAAGACTATGAAAATGAGAATATTAGTTATAATATTAATCATAGTAGTCATTGTACTTGGAGTACTTATGGGATTAAAGGCATTTAGTAAAACTGCTCAAATAATTGCAGAAGGAACAGAAGGTGAAGGGCAGGTTTTAGGAGATTTACAAAGTGAAAAAGAAATTCCAAAGAGCAAATATGATGGAACTGAAAGAACAATTGCTGTGTCTATTGATAATGTTGGAGATGCAATTCCACAAACAAGCTTAAATAAAGCAATGTTAGTATATGAAATGTATGTAGAAGGTGGACTTACAAGATTTTTAGCAGTGTATAAAAATGAAGAAATAGATACAATAGGGCCAGTAAGAAGTGCAAGACCTTGCTTTGTAGACTATGCACTAGAAAATGATAGTATATTTGTACATTATGGTGGAAGTCAAAGAGCAAAGGATGATATTAAAAAACTTGGTATACAAGATGTAGATGGACTTGTATCAAGTGCATTTTGGAGGACAAAGGAAAAGAAAGCTCCTCATAATGCTTTAATTAGCACAAAAAATATATGGAATGAAGCTGACAAAAAGAAGTATAGAAAAACTACAACAGAAAGAAATGTATTAAATTATAGTGTAGAAGAAGTAAATATAGAGGATGAAACAGCAACTGTTGCAAATACAGTTAATATTCCATATAAAACATCAAAAGTTAAATTCGTATATAATCCAGAAACAAAGTTATATGAAAGATATGTTGGAAATGCTTTAAGAAAAGATTGGCTAACAGGTGAAGCTTTAACTACAAAAAATATAATAATAACATTTGCAAACAATTATACAACATCAGAAGATAATAGTGGAAGACAAGAAATAGAAAATATAGGTAACCTTGACGGATACTATATTACAAATGGAAAAGCAATAAAAATTAAATGTAAAAAAAGCGCAAGAGCAGAAAGAACAGTATATAATGATTTAGCTGGAAATGAAATAAATGTAAATGACGGAAATACATATATTCAAATAGTTCCACCAAGTATGAGTATTACTATGGAATAAATTAACCCTAATTACTTAGGAAGGAAGAAAAATATGCAGGATTTCAAATCAGGTTTTGTTGCAATATTAGGTAGGACAAATGTCCGGAAAGTCAACACTATTAAATGCTTTAATTGGTGAAAAAATTGCAATAATAGCAAATAAACCACAAACAACAAGAACACAAATTAAAGGAATAGTAAATAGAGAAAAATCGCAAATAATATTTTTAGATACCCCAGGAATTCATAAACCAAAAACTAAATTAAGTAATATAATGATACAAACAGCATTTAATTCAGCAAAAGATGTTGACTTAATTCTATTTGTGATAGAAGCAAATAGTAAAAACATCGGACCAGGAGATAGATTAATATTAGATAAAATAAAAGACTCAAAGAAAAAGACAATACTTGTAATTAACAAAATAGATTTAATAAAAAAAGAAGAACTTTTAAAATTAATAGAAATTTATTCAAAAGAATATGATTTTGAAGCAGTACTTCCAATATCTGCAACAAGTTTAGATAGAGATATAGTATTAGACGAAATAGAAAAAGCCTTAGATTATGGACCCAAATATTATGATGATGAAACATACACAGATCAAACTGTTAAAATGATTGTAGAAGAAACAATTAGAGAAAAAACATTGAAACTATTAGATGATGAAGTACCACACGGAATTTATGTAGAAACTGAAAAAATAAAAAAATCAAAAACGATGGAAAATAAATCTATATTTAATATAGAAGCAACTATCTATTGCCAAAGAGAATCACATAAGGGCATAATAATTGGAAAAAATGGAAATAAATTGAAACAAATTGGAACTTATGCAAGAGAAGATTTAGAAAAAATTTTAGGAGAAAAAGTAAATCTTAAAACTTGGGTAAAAGTAAGTAAAGACTGGCAAAACAAAGACCAAATAGTCAAAAAATTTAAAATTGATGATTAGATAAGGAGTATAAATAAACAAAAAATAAGCAAAATAATTAAAGATACAATAGACAAATGGAGATGAAGCTTATGATAAGTAATATGGCGTGGAATACCTTCAAAAAAACAGGAGATATCAATACTTTTTTAGAGTTTATTGAAACAAAAAATATAGAAGAAAATATGATAGAGGAACAAAATGGGGATAGTAAAAACGAGAGCTGTTATTTTGAGAGAAAGTAATATGGGTGATTTCGATAAAATGTTAACAATGCTAACAACTGACTTTCGGCAAAATATCTTGTGCAGCAAAAGGTGCACGAAGACCAAATAGTAGGTTACTTGCCGGAAGCCAAGCATTGTGTTTCGGAGAGTATGTTCTATATAGAGGGCAAGGTGGATCATACCATATGAACTCTTGTGAGCCTATTGAAGTATTTTACAATGTGAGAACTGATTTAGATAAACTTCAATATGCAGCGTACATATTAAAAATAGTAGAAGATGTAACAAATGAAAATGATGCGTCATATAATATACTCCAATTATTATTAAACACAATATATACAATATCTGAAACAGATATGGATAAAGATTTGATAATTGCAGTTTTTAAATTGAGATTAATGTCAATAATAGGGTTTACTCCAAATGCCACAGAGTGTGTAAATTGTGGAGAAAAAGAAAATTTAACACATTTTAGTATAAAGACAAGTGGACTTAAATGTAAAGAATGTGCAAAACAAGATAAAAGTGTAATAAGCATATCAGATGCTACACTTTATGCTATAAAATATATTATAATGGCACCTGCTAAAAAATTATTTTCGTTTAATGTTCCTGAAAGCTCAATAGAGGAGCTAAAATTAATTTCCAAAGTTTATATGGAGGAAAAATTAGAAAAATCATATAAATTTGATAAGATAGTATTTTAGGTATTAGAAGTTAAAATATATATAATTTTATTTATGATAAATTATAACGAGGAGAAAATGAAAAAATGAATAAAAAATTAAAGAATAAAGAATTAGAAAATAAAGAATTAAAAACTGGACTAATAATTGTGATAATAGTGATATTAATACAATCAATATGTATGGTATGCGTATTATTAATAGATAGGAATACTAAAAAACCATACAATCATATTGAATTGCCAATAATAGGCCCAACAGTACAAAAAAAGTAATATATATTAATCATTAAAATAAGAATAATAATTTTAAAAAGTAAAATTTTTATTTTACTTTTTTTTTAATTCTAAAATTGGAAAAGCCCTCATATAATCTAGTAAAACAAGCCCAAAATTTTTTACAAAATTTTTATTGAAAGCCGAGATTCCCTAGCACAAAAGGCTTTTAAAAATATGGACAAATTTGACATTTTATTAAACTAATAGTATAATTTTATAGTATTGAATAAGGAGGTTTAATATCTTATGATAAAAAGTGAACAAGCTTCGCTGTCCGTAATGAGAATAGCCGCAATTACAATTCTTACAATATTTATTTTAACAGTAAGTGTATTTGCTGCAAAAGCAGATGTTAAGAATGTAAAAATTGTTCTTTCAGATAATTGTGAAATAGAAGTTTTGACCACAAAAACAAAGATATCAGACATATTAGCAGAAAATCATATAATGATTTTACCAGAAGAAAATGTATTTCCAAATTTAGATTCAGAAATAACAGGCAACTCAAAAATAGTAATAACAGGATTAACACAAGATGCAGCAAAAGTTATGGCACTTGCAGAAGAAAGTGAAGGAATTTCATTAGATAAATTATTAAGTTCATATAATACTATAACTGAAAAAATAATTGTAGAAGAAGAAGAGATACCTTATGAAACCATAACAAAAGACTCTTCAAATTCTAGTTCAAATGAAGGAACGAAAGTATTACAAAAAGGAAAAACAGGAATTAAAAGAGTAACATATAAAGTAAAATATCAAAATGATATAGAGATAGAAAGAACAGTTATAAAAGAAGAAATAGTAAAAAAGGCTGTAAATAAAATAGTAACAAAAACAACAAGTAGAGATTTAGCAGAAGCTGATAGAAGTGTAGCAAGTACAGTTAATATAAATACAGCTTCAAGCAGTTTAGCTAAAAAAGTAGAAGGAATTACACCAGAAGTTAGAACATTAAATACTTCTGCATATACAGCATCAACTTGTGGAAAAAGCCCATCTAGTCCTGGTTATGGAATTACAGCAAGTGGAGCAAGAGCATCTGCTTGGTATACAGTAGCAGCAGGAAAAGGTTATCCAATGGGAACAATAATATACATACCATATTTTGCAAATAAGCCAAACAAAGGATGGTTCGTAGTGCAAGATAGAGGAGGAGCTATTTCAAATAATAAGTTGGATGTTTATATGAATACTTACAATGAATGTATAAGCTTTGGAAGAAGAAATCTTGAATGTTATATATATAAAGTATAGAGCAAAAGAGCAAGAAAAAACATCTTGCTCTTTTAAAATAATTAAGAAAGGAAAGAAAAAATGAAACTAATATCGTGGAATGTAAATGGATTAAGAGCAGTGTTAAAAAAAGGATTTCAAGACTTTTTTAAAAATATAGATGCAGATATATTTTGTGTGCAAGAAACAAAGATGCAAGAAGGACAGGCAGAAATGGACTTTGCAGAAGGCTATCATACATATTTAAATTATGCAGAGAAAAAAGGTTACTCAGGAACGGCAGTATTTACAAAGAAAGAACCAATAAATGTAAGCTATGGGATAGGAATAGAAGAGCACGACAAGGAAGGCAGAGTTATAACATTAGAATTTGAAAAATTTTTCTTAGTAAATTGCTATACGCCAAACTCAAAAAGAGAACTAGAACGATTAGATTATAGAATGACATGGGAAGATGCATTTAGAGAATATTTATTAAACTTAAATAAAAAAAAGCCGGTAATTCTTTGTGGGGACTTAAATGTAGCACATAAAGAAATAGACTTGAAAAACCCTAAAACAAATAGAGGAAATGCTGGATTTACTGATGAAGAAAGACAAAAAATGACAGAACTTTTAGATTCTGGTTTTACTGATAGTTTTAGATATTTATATCCAGAAAAAACAGATAGTTACACTTGGTGGTCATATTTTGCAAATTCCAGAGAAAAGAATATAGGCTGGAGAATAGATTATTTTATAGTATCAAAAAGTATAAAAAACACTATACAAGAAGCCTATATATATGATAAAATATTAGGCAGTGACCACTGTCCAGTGGGAATAGATGTAGAAATATAAAAGGAGTGAAAAATATGCCAAAAGAAACAAGAGAATGGAAAAGGTGGATATTTTGGTTTACATTAGTAATTGCAGCAATAGGAATATATAAGCTATTAGATAATTTTGGCGATATAACAGAGTGGATAAAAAATTTAGTACATATTCTTATGCCATTTATAATAGCAGTTATACTTGCTTATCTTTTTTATATACCTTGCAAAAAAATAGAAGGGTTAATAAAAAAGTCAAAAGTAAAATTTATAAGTAAAAAAGCAAGATGGATTTCAATATTTATAGTATACTTAGCAGTTATACTCCTATTTGTAGGAATAATAAAATTTGTAGTACCTGCAATCTATGATAGCATTGTAGAACTTGCAAATGCTTTGCCAGGCTACTATAACTCAGCGATAGAAAACTTAGAAAATTTACCAGAAGATTCTGTATTTAACAAGGTAAATCTTAAATCAATAATAGAAGCATTAAATAGTATAGACTTAAAAGAATATCTTAGCATAGAGGCCTTAACAGAATATGCGAAAGGAATATTAGGTTTTGCAACAACTATATTTGATATATTTGTAACAATTATTGTGTCAATGTATATATTAGCTGAAAGAACAGAAATAGTAAAGTTTGCAAAGAGACTATGTGGAGCAATGTTTAATACAAATACATATAACTTGATAGGAAACTATTTTAGAAAATCTAATGAGATATTTTTTAGATTTATATCAAGTCAATTATTAGATGGAATTATTGTTGGCATATTAACATCAATTGCAATGTCGATTTTAGGAGTTAAATACGCAGTATTACTTGGATTTATGATAGGATTATTTAACTTAATACCATATCTAGGAGCAATAGTTGCAGTAATAATTGCAATAATTATTACAGTATTTACAGGTGGTATAGGACAGGCAATTTGGCTTGCAGTAATAGTTACAATTCTACAACAAATTGATTCAAATATTATAAACCCAAAGATAACAGGAACATCTTTGAAAATTAGTCCAATTTTAATAATATTCTCAGTAACAGTAGTTGGCTCATATTTTGGAATAATTGGTATGTTCCTTGCAGTTCCAATAGTTGCGATCATAAAACTTTTAATTTTAGATTATATAAGATTAAAAGAAGAATTAAAGGAAGCAGACGAGGAGTAAAGAAATTGTTACAAAAGCATTAAGAATATGTTACAAATTAGTTACTTCTATATACAGGAAAAGGAGAAATTAAAAACTTATTCAAAAAAATAAATTTAAATACTTGACAAGACAAAGTTATTATTATATAAAAATAGATAGAAAGTTTTGAAAAAATTTTAAATCAAAACTTTCTATCTATTTATTTACATTTAAATTATTAAATTATTTAATTATTTTTACAACTTAAGGTAAGACAAAAAGGTTCTATTGGGAACTCTCCCAAGGAAAAATCAAAGTTAGAAATAAAAAACGAAAGGAGGTAAAGTTAGATTATTTACATCTATTAGTGTTATCATTTTAAATTTTAAATTATACCAAGAAAAAATACAAACAAATTTATAAACATTATACCTTGATTAAACTAATAAATTAATGTATAATTAGAAAGGAAACAAAATATGAACAAAAAACAAGAAGAATATTTAAAAGTAGCAAATGATTTAGTATTTCAAAGAATATTTGGTAAAGTAGGCAATGAAAGAATAACAAAAAGCTTTTTAGAAAAGATATTAGGAATAAAGATAAAGAAAATAAGTCTTGACAAAAACAAAAGAATGATAGGAAAAGGATTATATGACAAAATAGGAAGAATAGATGTAAAGGCAGAGATAAACGATGGAACAAAAGTAATCATAGAGATGCAATATGCAAGATTAAATTGTATGCCAGAAAGACTACTATACTATTGGTCAGAAGCATATGTACAAGACTTAAAAAGGAAAGAAGGCTATGAAGATCTAGATAAAACAATAGCGATACTAATATCTAAAGAGAATCTAAGAATAACAAAAGGGATAGAAGGATATCATACGAAGTGGAGTATAAGAGAAGAAGGACACTTAGATACAAAATTTTCGGACAATTTAGAGATACACGTAATAGAACTAAATAAATTCAAAGAAGGCGGAGAAGAGAGACCAGAAGATGATTGGATAAGATTTATAAAAGCGGAGGGGGCAGAAGATATGGCAAGAATAAAAAGTAGAGAGAAAGTGTTAAAAGAGGCACAGGAAGAATTACATATGCTATTATCAGATCCAGAGAAAAGTGAGATATATGAACAGAGGATAATAGATTTAAGAGACAAAATCTCCTATGGAAGATCAGAAAGACAATATGGGGTAGAAGACGGAAAAAAAGAAAAACAAAAGCAAGTTATACTTAACCTATACAAAATGAATATGGAGATAGAAGATATAGCAAAGGCAGTAGAGTTAAGCAAAGAAGAAGTAGAAAATATAATAAAAGAAAACATGTAACTTTTAAATTAAAGATTCTATCACAAAATAGACAAAATTTTACTCTAATATCTATTGATTTTTATATGAATTTAATATACAATATTTTTGGTGAAAAATATTGAAAAAGAGAAGTAATAAGAAAGGAAATAACAAAAGAGCTGTCATAACTAAAAGGATTGCGCCTACTATGACAGTCGCTTTTGTTATTTTCTTTTTGTTAATATTAAGAATTGGATGGATCCAATTTGTACAAGGAGCAGAATTAAAAGAATCTGCATCAAGACAACAGACATTAAACAAGATTATAAGCCCTACAAGAGGAGCAATATATGATGTAAATGGAAAGGCTTTAGCAGTTAGCGCATCAGTTGATACAATAACAATAAATCCTTCCAAGTTTATAAAAAAGGGTGATGCAGAAACAAAGGCTTTGCAAGAAAAAGTAGCCAAAGGTTTATCAGATATATTTAATTTAGAATATGAAACAGTACTTACTCAGGTTCAAAGTAAAAATTCTGTTGAAACTATTATAAAAAAAGTTGAACAAGATTCTGTAGATAAACTAAAGAAATGGATGAGTGATAATAAAATAACATCAGGAATAAATATAGATGAGGATAATAAAAGATATTATCCTTATGGAACATTAGCAGCACATGTAATAGGCTTTACAGGAACAGATTCACAAGGGTTATATGGAATAGAACACAAATGGAATTCTGTACTTCAAGGAACATCAGGGAAAATTGTAACAACTGCAAATGTTAATGGAAAAGAAATATCAGATAACGCACAGCAATATGTAGAAGTAGAAAACGGAAGTGATTTGTATCTTACACTAGATGTAGATATACAAAAAATAGTAGAAAAATATCTTAAAGAAGGAGTAGATAAATACAAAGCAAATGCAGGAAGTGCAATAGTAATGAGACCAAGTACAGGGGATATCCTTGCTATGGCAACGTATCCAAGCTATGATCTAAATACTCCATTTACATTAAATATTGAATTAGATAAGGAGAATAAAGATAATAAAACTGAAGGCGAAGAAAACGAGTTATCAAGTGAGGAAAAAAGCAAATTACTTGCTGAGCAATGGTCAGATAGAAACTTTATGCGTACATATGAACCAGGATCCACATTCAAATTATTAGTTGCATCAACAGCATTAGAGGAAAATATAACTGGGGTAAATGTTCCGGGAGATTTTACTTGTAAAGGTTCAATACAAGTAAGTGATAGAACAATAAAATGTGCAAATTCTAAAACACATGGGGTACAGACACTAAAACAAGCAGTTGGGAATTCTTGCAATAGTGCATTTATACAATTAGGTCAAAGAATAAAGGTAAATACATTGTACAAATATTTTAAAGCATTTGGACTATTTGATAAAACAGGAATTGCAATAACAGGAGAAAGTGGAAGTACCTTCCATAAAATAGAAGATGTTGGCCCAGTAGAACTTGCAACAATTTCATTTGGCCAAAGATTTGAAATAACTCCACTTCAATTAATTACAGCAGTATCTAGCATCGCAAATGGTGGTAAACTAATGCAGCCAAGGATAGTAAGGCAAGTTGTAAATACAGATACAGGAACTGAGCAAGAGATAGAAACAAATACAGTTAGACAGGTTATATCAGAGGAAACTGCAAAATCAGTTAGAGAAATGATGAAGTATGTAGTAACAGATGGTGGAGGAGGAAACGGTGCAGTTAAAGGATATTCCATAGGAGGAAAGACAGGTACAGCTGAGCCATCTCCTAGTAGACCAGAAGATGGGTATACAGTTTCTTTTGTAGCTATTGCACCAGCAGAAAATCCAGAATTAGTAATATTAGTTGCAGTATATAAACCATCAGGGGTTAACCCTTATGGTAGCACAGTTGCAGCGCCAATAGTTTCAAAAATGCTATCAGAGATATTACCATATATGGGAATCGCATCAGAAAATTCTGATTCAAGTGGAGCTACAACATCTACTATAAAGACAGAAAAACTTCCAGACGTTACTAATAAAACATTAACAGAAGCTAAGAAAACTTTGGAAAACTTAGGATACAAAGTTGTTTGTGAAGATACTAAAAATAGTAATTCAATACTTGTTACAGAACAAGTTCCACTAAAAGATACAGAGGTATTAGATGGAGCAACAGTTGTACTATATACAGAAGAAAATACAGTAAGAACATCTGTAACAGTTCCAAATTTGATAGGTATGACTTTATCAGAGGCAAAACAAAGATTATCTGAGAAGAACCTAAATGTGTTATATAGTGGAAGCGGAAAAGTTGTAAGTCAAAATATAGCAGATGGTGTATCAATAGAACAAGGAACAGTAATTACACTAAAACTGGAATAATAAAGGAGAAAATTTGCGTTTATGAAATATATCAAATTAAATGAAGACGAAATAGAAAAAATAGCAAAAGAAGCTGTAGAAGTTATAAAAATGGGTGGAATTGTTATTGCTCCAACAGATACAGTATATGGAATTATAGCAGATGCACTAAATGAAAAGGCAGTAGAAAAAATATATGAAATTAAAAAAAGAAAAAAAACTAACCCTTTAAGTATATTAGTATCAAATAAAGATATGCTAAAAAAAGTAGTAAAAAAAGTTTCTTTTGAAGAAGAAAAAATAATAGATAAATTTTTCCCAGGAGCAATTACATTAATATTTGAAAAAAATGAACAAATACCAGATATTGTTACATCAGGCTTAGATACTGTTGGAATAAGAATGCCAAATGATAAATTTTTGTTAAAAGCAATAGAATTATTGGGTAGTCCAATAGTTGCAACAAGTCTAAATTTAGCAGGCGAAGAAAGTAAAACGAATTTAGATAATATTTCTCAGGAAATTCTTAATAATGTAGATTACGTTATAGATAATGGAAATACTAAAATTGGTGTTGCATCAACAGTTGCAAAAATAGATGGAAAGAAAATAGAAATTTTAAGAGAAGGCACGATAACTAAAAATATGATGCAAGAAGTTTTAGAGGAGGAAAACTAATGGGCTACATAGTTACATTTTTAATAAGCATAATACCAATAATAGAACTAAGAGGAGCGATTCCAGTTCGGAGTATTTACATTTCATTTGTCATACTTAGAAGCATTTGTAATCAGCTTTATTGGAAATATATTACCAGTATATTTCATTGTAAAATACATAAGACCAATATTTGATTTATTAGGAAAAATAAAAATATTTAGAATAATTATTGACTGGGTAACAGAAAAAGCAACAAAGAAAATAGCAGAGGATAAAAGATTACAAACAGCAACAGCATTAGCACTTTATATATTTGTTGCAATTCCACTTCCCGGAACTGGAGCGTGGACAGGATCACTAATTGCAAATTTTCTAGATGTACCACCTAAAAAAGCAGTACCAGCAATAATTGCAGGGGTTTTCACTGCCGGAGTAATCATATTAGCATTAACTGCAGCTGCAAACGGTGGAATAAATTATTTATTCACACATATTTAAAAATTTAATTTTTTAATTAAAAAAACTGACAATAATGTTTATAAAAAAGTTATAAATATTATTGTCAGTTTATTATAATTGTTATAAAGGATCTAGATTTTACACATAATAAATATAGAAAAATAAATGTTACAAAAACTTTACAATTTTGTGAAAAAGGTTGAAAAATATGGAATAATATCATATACTAAAAAATGATAGAAAAACTTGCAAATTTACCATTTATTTTGTATAATAAAAATGGTTAAATTAAATTTATAATGAATTGCTAAAAAAGAGGAGGAAATAATAAAAATGGCATTAGAAGGACCTGATGTATCTGCTATAAATGATAGTATTAGAATTAATTTAAAAATAAAGGAAAAAGCAATGCAGGAAAAGAAATTTTATAGAGCAACTAAAAGAATAGTAGATATCCTATTATCAGCAATAGGCTTAGTAGTGTTGTCTCCTGTATTTTTAACAATTGGAATAATAGTAAAACTAGATTCAAAAGGAACAGTATTTTTTAAGCATAAGAGAATTGGAAAAAACGGAGAAGAAATATATATATATAAGTTTAGAACAATGATATCTGGCGCAGAACAAATGATAAAAAATTTTGATGAAGAACAGATGAAGGAATTTAAAGAAAACTACAAGCTAGAACATGATCCAAGAGTTACAAAAGTTGGAGATTTTTTAAGAAAAACAAGTTTAGATGAATTACCACAGATATGGAATATATTTAAAGGTGATTTATCTATCGTAGGACCTAGACCAATAACTAAGGAAGAACTTGAAAAATATGGAGAAGATAAAGAAAAATTTTTGAGCGTTACTCCTGGACTAACAGGATATTGGCAAGCAAATGGAAGAAGTTCAACAACTTACGAAGAACGTATGGCAATGGAATTGTACTATGTAGATAATTGTTCTTGGAAAATGGATGTGAAGATATTTTTCAAAACTATTATTTCTGTAATAAAAAAAGAGGGAGCAATGTAAATGGCTAAAAATATCAAACTCATCATAGCAACACATAAAAAGTATGATATGCCTAAAAGTGATATATACCTTCCACTTCAAGTAGGAGCAGAAGGTAAAGAAAAACTTGGGTATGAAGTAGATAGTAGTAGCGATAATATTTCAACTAAAAATCCATATTACTGTGAATTAACAGGACTTTATTGGGCGTGGAAAAATTTAGATGCAGATTACATAGGTTTAGTACATTATAGAAGACATTTTGAATCAAAAGAAAAGATTAGTTCTAAAAAAAGAATAGATAAAGTTTTAACAGAAAAAGAAGCAAGAAAAATTTTAGAAATTTCAGATGTAGTGCTTCCAAAAAAAAGAAATTATTATATAGAAAATCTTTATTCTCATTACGAACATACAATGTATATTGAACCATTAGAGATAACAAGAGGGATAATTGAAGAAAAATATCCTAAATATTTAGCTGAATTTGATAAATTACACAAAAGAACATCAGCACATATGTTTAATATGTTTATAATGAAAAAGAATATTCTAAATGATTATTGTACATGGCTATTTGATATATTATTTGAACTAGAAAAAAGAATAGATGTAAGCAAATATGATACTTTCCATTCTAGATTCTTTGGAAGGGTATCTGAACTATTGCTTGATGTATGGATTAATACAAATGATATAAAATATAAAGAAATAAAAGTAATAAATATAGAAAAAGTAAATTGGTTTAAAAAAGGAACAGCCTTTTTAATGGCTAAATTTACTGGTAAAAGATATAAGGAAAGTTTTTAAAATGGATAAAGAAGAGCCAATTAGAATATTACAAATTCTTCCAGGTGGCCATATATGCGGAGGAATTGAGAATTTCATAATGAATTATTATAGAAATATTGACCGCTCAAAAGTTCAATTTGACTTTTTGGTGCATTATGATGAGAAGGGTTACTATGATGATGAGATAAAATCTCTTGGTGGAAAGATTTATTACACAAATGTTAGAAAAGATAAAAATATATTAAAATACATAAAATTTTTAAATAAATTTTTCAAAGAACATAGAGAATATAAAATAATTCACGGGCATATGCCAGGTTTAGCACCAATATATTTTTTAGTTGCTAAACTAAATGGTGTAAAAATTAGAATTGCACATAGCCATGTTACAGATACAGAAAGAACCTTAAAAGGAACTATATTAAAACCAATTATAAAATCAATTAGATTTTTCTCAAATGTATATTTTTCTTGCTCAAATGAAGCAGGAAAGTTTATGTTTGGAAAGAGAAACTTTACTATAGTAAAGAACGCAATTGATTTTGAAAAATTTATATTTAACGAAAATAAAAGAAATGAAATAAGAGAAAAATTAAAACTTAATAATGAATTTGTAGTAGGATGTATTGGAAGATTTAATCATCAAAAGAACCATACATTCTTATTAGACATATTCTCAGAAATGTTAAAAACGAAAAAGGATAGTAAATTAATTTTGATAGGAGAAGGAGCACTAGAAGAAAAAATAAGAGAAAAAGCAGAAGACCTAGGAATATCAAAAGATATTATCTTCTTAGGTGTGAAAGATAATGTACAAGACTATTACAACGCTTTTGACGCTTTTATTCTACCAACAAATTTTGAAGGACTAGGAATTGTTTTAATCGAAGCTCAAGTAAATGGTTTGCCAACATATACATCAGATGTTGTTCCAAAAGAAACAAATGTAAGCAAACTTATACATTATATATCTTTAAGAAATCCTGCATCATATTGGGCAAATGATATATTATCAAGTAATAATGAAAGAAAAGATGTAATAGAAGATATAGAAAAGAAACATTATAATATAAAATTAGAAGCTCAAATATTACAAGATAAGTATATAGGACTTCTTGAAGGAGAAGATAAAAATGAAAGAAACAATTAAAACAGCCCTTATGTACTTTTTAAAACTAGTATTATCCCCATTAAAACTATTTAGTATGCAAAACTACATAATGTTTTGTACAAATTCAGGAGGGGGATATTATTGTAATCCTAAATATATATATGAATATTTAATCAAAAATAACAAAATGCCAAATTATAAATTTATTTGGTGTTTTAAAAATCCAGAGAAATATAGATTTTTAGAGAGCGAAAATACAATTATTTGTAAATATCGTAGCCTTAAATATTATTATTATAAAGTAGTATCAAAGGTATATATATCAAATTCAATAGAAGGAAATGAAACCCCAAAAAAGAAAAAACAAATTAGAATTCAAACTTGGCATGGAGGAGGCTGTTATAAAAAGGTAGCTTTAGCTGAAAAAGCAAGATCTAATATCTACAAAAAAAGAACTGAAAACAATATGAAAAATACAGATATTTTTATATCTAGTAGTAAAGTTTTTACAGATGAAGTAATAAAAAATAACTTTTTCTATTCAGGAAAAATCTTAGAAACTGGAATGCCAAGAAATGATATTTTATTTGATAAAGAAAAACATGCATCTATAAGGAAAAAAGTGCTTGATTTTTATAATATAGATGATAGCAAATTTATAGCTTTATATGCTCCAACTTGGAGATATGATGAAAGTAAATTAGAAGAAATTGATTTTAAAAGCCTAAAAGAACATTTAGAAAAAAAATTTGGAAAAGATGTAGTTATAATATATAGGGCGCATCTTCATATGCAAAAAGACAAAATAGATAATTTAATATCTGGTTCAGAATATGAAGATATGCAAGATTTACTTATAGCATCAGATTTATTAATTACAGATTATTCATCATCTATCTGGGATTATTCTTTTTTATACAAACCTTGCTTTCTATTTTGCCCAGACCTAGATTACTATATAGAAAATAGAGGCTTTGTTATTGATATATATGAGTGGGGGTTCCCTGTTTCTAAATCAAATGATAGTCTAATGGAACAAATTGATAATTTTAATTTAGAAGAATTTAAGGATAAAATGGACAAGCACCATAATGCCTTAGGATCTTATGAAACAGGAAAAGCAGCAGAATATATTGCAAAATATATTGAGGAGGAATTTTAAATGGAAAAAACCTTAACAATTTCTATTGCAGGTTATAACGTAGAAAAGTTTATTGAAAATACACTTGAATCTTTATTATTCGAAGATATATCTGATTTAGAAATTTTAGTTCAAGATGACCGGAGGAACAGATAGAACATCTGAAATTGTTAAGAAATACGAAGAAAAATATCCTGGCATAGTAAAACTTATACATAAAGAAAATGGTGGATATGGCTCTACAATTAATAATAGTATCGCCTTAGCTAGTGGAAAATATTTTAAGCAATTAGATGGTGATGATTGGTTTGATAAAAGTAATTTCAAAAAGCTATTAGAACTACTTAGAACAACAAATGTTGATGTAGTCTATACTCCTTATGTGATAAACAATGAAAAAAATGGAGAGCAAAAACTTATAGATTTTTTCAGCAATGATATTCAAGGTAAATATCAAATCGAAGATATACTTATAAAAGCAACAAGATATTTAAGCATGTATACACTTACTTATAGAACTAAGATTTTAAGAGAAAATAATATAAAATTATTAGAGAAATGCTTATATACAGATACTGAATATGCTTTATATCCAATTATACATTGTAATGATATATATATAACGCATGATCCAGTATATATCTATAGAATGGGAAGAGATGAGCAAAGTGTTTCTTTAAATAGCAGAATAAAACATTATGAGGAACACATAAAAGTAACTAAACGATTGATTGAATTTTTAGAAAAAACACAAAAAGAAAAGTCACAAAATATGGCAGAATATGTAAAAGGATATGTAAGCCATATGGCAGCTTGTTCAATTGGAGATTTTTTAATTCTTTTACCTCAAAACAAAGAGAACTTAAACAAAATAAAAGAATTTGAAAAATATGTATATAACAATAAAAAAGATGTATATTTTGAAATAGAAAAAATAAGTAGATTAGTTAAACTACTTAGAAAATCAAAATATACATTATATCCACTATTATCTTACTACAAAAGGAGAAAATATAGATGAAAAAAGATAGCATAATAGAAAAATTACTATATTTTGTTTTTGCAATTTATGCAATAACTTTATTTGCAAATTCAACAGCTATATATTTAGAATACGATTATGTAGAAAAAATCGTAAAATTTATTAGATATGGCTGTTATTTAGTTTTTGCAATAAAGGCTGTATATTTATTTTTTAAAGAAAAAAATATTTCGATAGCAAATGCTGTATTTTTCATAATTTCAGTACTTGTACTTGTTTTAGGAAAAAGTACAGAATTTTTAATTCTATTTTTTGTTGTCAATGCACTTAGAGATTTAGAATTTAAAAAAATTATAAAAATTGGCTTAATTATATATTCTGCATTATTTATATTAACAATAATTTTAAGTCATTTTGGAATTGTACCAAATTGGATGTTCCATAGACAAGAAACATTAAGATATTCGCTAGGATTTATATATCCAACAGATTTAATGTCTGTGTGTGTGACAATTTTATTACTATATTTTTACACAAGAAATATAAAAGCAACATATATAGAGCTAATTATTTTAGAAGGAATTGCAATGATATTATTTAAATATACAGATGGAAGATTAGGACTTGTAATGAGTACAATGATTATTGCACTTCTTGCTATAAATAAAATATTAGTATCTACAAAGTTATTAGATAAAATAAAAATAAATTCAGATAAACTAAAAAAGATAGGAATTATCTTATTAAAATCAGTACCAGTTATTTTCCTAATTGCAACTATTTTAGTCAGCTTTTTATATAGGTATGATATAAAAATTATAAACTGGGCAGATCATATAATAAGCCAAAGAATATCATTAAATAATGGGGCATTACAAAAATATCCTATAAAGCTATTTGGCTCAAATGTAACTTGGATAGGAATGGGAGGACAATATAATGTATCCCAACAAGATTTAGATTATAACTATGTAGATATGTCTTACCTTAGAATATTCTTTGACTATGGAATTGTTGGAGCTTTGTTTATAATCTATGCTTATATAAAAACCATTGGTTATTGTATAGAAAAAGATGAAAAAATAACTCTTATGTGTATATTTATAATACTTATTTGGGGACTTATAGAACCAGTTATTTTCTCAATAAGTAGGAACTTATTTATAATATATTTAGGACAAGCCATAGCAAGAGGTAGAAATAAAAAATTATTAGTAGAAGATACAAGGAGAGATGTATGAAAGAATATGATTACTTAATAGTAGGTTCAGGACTTTTTGGAGCAATTTTCGCATATGAAGCAAATAAAAGGGGCAAAAGATGTCTTGTTATAGATAAACGCTCTCATATTGGTGGAAATATTTATACAGAAAATCAAGATGGAATAAACGTACACAAATATGGAGCACACATATTCCACACAAATAATAAAGAGGTTTGGAGCTATATAAATAAATTTGCTGAATTTAATCGTTATACTAATTCACCAGTTGCAGTCTATAAAGGTGAAGTATATAACATGCCATTTAATATGAATACTTTCAATAAGTTATGGGGAGTTATAACTCCAAAAGAAGCAAAAGAAAAAATAGAAGAAGAAAAGAAACAAGCAAATATTAGTGAACCAAAAAATCTTGAAGAACAAGCAATAAGTTTAGTTGGACAAACTATATATGAAAAATTAGTAAAAGGTTATACAGAAAAACAATGGGGTAAAAAGGCAAAAGACCTTCCTTCATTTATAATAAAAAGACTTCCAGTTAGATTTACATATGATAATAATTATTTCAATGATAGTTATCAAGGAATACCAATCGGTGGATATACAAAGATTATAGAAAAAATGCTAGATGGAATAGATATAAAATTAAATTGTGACTTCTTTGAAAATAGAGAAGAATTAGAACAAAAGGCAGATAAAATAATATTTACTGGAATGATAGATAAGTACTATAACTATTGCTATGGAGAGCTAGAATATAGAAGTTTAAGATTTGAAACAGAAAAGCTAGATATAGAAAACTATCAAGGTAATGCTGTTGTAAATTATACAGAATACGAGGTTCCATATACAAGAATAATAGAGCATAAGCATTTTGAATATGGAAAAGGAGATAAAACAATTATAACTAGAGAATACCCAGATGTATGGACAAAAGAAAAAGAGCCATATTATCCAATAAATGACGAAAAGAATAATGCTCTTTATGAAAAATATAAAGAGCTATCAGAAAAAGATGACAAAGTTATATTTGGTGGACGACTTGGAAAATATAAATATTATGACATGGATAAGGTTATTGAAGAAGCACTTAATTTAGTTAAGGTAGAATTAGATTAAAAAATTTTTAAGGAGAATTAAAAATGAAAAAGGTATCAGTAGTTATACCAGTTTATTTAGAAGAAGAAGTTATTGATGAATGTTATAACAGAATAACAAAGGTATTAGAAGCCTTAAATGATAGATATGATTATGAAGTAATATTTGTAAATGATGGATCAACTGATAGAAGTTTAGAAATGCTAGAAGAAATTGCTAAAAAGAACGAAAGAATAAAAGTATTATCATTTTCAAGAAACTTTGGACATCAAGCAGCTGTAACAGCAGGACTAAAATATGTATCAGGTGATGCAATTGTTATAATTGATGCAGATTTGCAAGATCCACCAGAAGTAATTCCAGATATGTTAAAAGAATGGGAAAATGGATATGAAGTAATTTATGGAAAAAGAAAAGTAAGAGAAGGAGAGTCTAAATTTAAATTACTTACAGCGAAAGCTTTTTATTCTACAATAAATAAGTTATCAGACGTAGAAATTCCAAAAGATACTGGAGATTTTAGATTAGTAGATAGAAAAGTTGTAAATGTTGTAAATAGTCTGCCAGAGCATAATAAATTTTTAAGAGGTTTATTTAGCTGGGTTGGCTTTAAACAACATGCGCATGAATATGAAAGAAATGAACGATTTGCAGGGAAAAGCAAATATCCATTAGGAAAGATGCTTAAACTTGCATCTGATGGAATAATTAGTTTTTCTACAAAGCCATTAAAAATTATTGGTGGAATTGGTATGATTTCTGTTGTTATATCTATAATTATTTTAATATATACAATTTTATCATTTATCTTTAAATGGAATAATTTAACAGCAGGATGGACATCTTTAATGTGCACAATGACATTTTTGGGAGGAATGATTTTAATATCATTCTGGATGATGGGAGAATATATTGCAAGAATCTATGACGAAACAAAAGGAAGACCACAATATATAATTGATAAAAAAATAAATTTATAGTTAGTATATAAAAACAAATAATTTATTATCGAGGTGAAAAGGCTAAATGAAAGAGGAGGGCTCTTTAACTAATGAGGTTCTAACCAAATATGAAACTAAAAAAAGTATTTTATCAAAAGCAAAACAAATACTTTCAAAAAATTGGATAAAATGGGCTTTATTAATATTAGTTTTAGGAGCCTCTTATGCTATATTTATGTACGCTGATATGTTAGATACAATAAATAATTCAATAGCATTTACAAAAGCATTTTTCAGTGGAAAGTTTTTTGAATTTTATGAATTAAGTGTCGAAATGTCAATAACACGATATGCTGCTAATTATAGTGTACCAATATATCTTTTACTTTCAATATGGAATTTACCAATATTTGTCCTTTCAGGAGCATTAGGAGTTGATTTTATAACTTGGTGGGTAGGACTTTTATGGTCAAAAACTCTTATAGTTATGTTTGCATTATTATCATCATACATGATATATAAAATACTTCTTTTATGTAATATAAAAAAGAAAAGAGCATATTTAGGTGTTTTTTTGTTTTTAAGTAGCATAATAGTATTTGATGTAATATTTGTGACAGTACAATTAGATATTATACCAATCTTTTTTATGTTATTAGGACTATATGGATATTTAAAGAAAGATAATGTTTTGTTTTTCTTATCTTTTACAATTGCAGTACCATTTAAAATGTTTGCTCTGTTACTTGCACTTCCACTTATTTTGTTAAGACAAAAAAACTTACTTAAAGCAGGTGGAACATGGATTTCTATGACAGCATTACTAATAATTGAAAAAATACTATATAGTGGTAGTGCTGTTTATAAATACGCATTATCGGCACAAACAAGAGATGCAATGATGCAATTACAAAACTCTCGGAATAAGTATGGGAAAACCATTTTTAATATTTTTAGCTTTATATATTTGTTTGGTAGTATATTCTTATATAGCTAAAAATAAAGAAAATGATAAAAATCTGATTGTATATATTTGCTTTTTTGTATGGACGATATTTGTAACATTTACAAGAATAAATACTTATTGGATAATATTAGTTATGCCATTTTTAATAATAAATATTATGGTAAATTCTAAATTTCTATCCACTAATGTTTTATTAGAAACAATAGGTTCTTTTGCATATTTTATATATGATGCATCAAGCACAGGATATATTTTTAGAGATCCAGACCTTTTATCTGGGCTATTACTTAAAAATTTTATTCCTGATAAAAGCATTTTAAAATACGGAAGTTTATATAATATGCTACAAGAAATTGGCATTAATAACTATGCTGTAATTTTTTCAACAGTTTTTATAACAGCATTTATAATTATACTTGTATTATCACGTCCGGAAAAGAATAGCGATGATAAAAATGAAAAACAAGATAATATCTCACAAGGGTTACTATATGCAAGGATTGGAATTATAGCATTTTTAACAGGTCTTATCATTTTTTCGTATACTGCAACAACAAATCCAATAGCATATACAAATTTAGAATCAGAAAATAATACAAGTGATATTAGTTTATTAGATGAAAACAAAGATTATGTGATTACTCAAGAAATTCATTTTAAAGATGAAAGAGAATTAAAAGAATTAATTTTGAAATTTCATAATGAAAGGTGTATACGTAATAATTTTGCACTTGTAAATGTTGAAATATGGAATTTATCAAGTAATATATGTATATTTAATACAAGTATTGGAGCAAATTCAATAGAAGATGAAAAAATACTTAAAATAAAATTAAATGATGCAAAAGTAAATAGTGCTGACCAATATGAAATTAGATTAACAGGAACTAAAGGAACTTTATTTGCACGAGGAGAAGAAGATATATATGTATATTTTACAAAATCAGAAGACAAAGAAATTGGAAATGTTAAGGTTAATGGAGAGGCAAAACAAAATAGTTTGTATTTCCAAATAAGATAGATACTACTTGTGTTCTAATCTTTTTTTAGGCTAATATAATTTAATATATAGGCTTAGAGAAAGTGGTGATAGGTTTTGGCAAATATTAGTAGTAAAAGGAGAATAAAAAATGCTCTACTCATTACAGTAGGGCTATTTTTATTACTCTCTATAAGAATCGGATATATACAATTTATTCAAGGGGAAGAATTGCAAAGTCTTGCTTATGTTCAACAAACACTTGATAGAACAATAAACCCCAAAAGAGGGACAATTTATGACTCAAATGGAAAAGTATTGGCAATGAGCGCTAGTGTAGAAACGGTTACAATAAATCCAACAAACATTCCAAAAGATAGCAAAGAAAAAGTTGCAAAGGCATTGTCAGATATATTTGAACTAGATTTTGAAACAGTATTAAAAAAAGTAAATAAAAAGACATCTATTGAAACCATTGTAAAGAAGGTAGAAAAAGAAAAAGCAGATATTTTAAGAGAGTGGATAAATGATAATAATATAACATCAGGAATTAACATTGATGAAGATACAAAAAGATATTATCCAAATGTTAATTTAGCATCACATATTATTGGATTTACTGGTAGTGATAATCAAGGCTTAGACGGAATAGAGGCTAGATATAATGATGTTTTAAGCGGAGTACAGGGAAAAATTGCTCGTACATCAGATGCATCTGGTACAGTTATCGGAAGTGGAAATGAGGAATATATTCCAGCAGTAGACCGGAGATAGTATTGTTTTAAGTATTGACTCTAATATTCAATCAATTGTCACAAAATACTTAGAAGAAGCATGTATAGATAATAAGTGTACAGATGGTGGGTGTGTTATTATAATGGATCCAGACACAGGAGATATATTATCAATGTGCACATATCCAGAATATGACTTAAATAATCCATTTCAAATAAATAATGATGAGCTAAAATCTAATTGGGATTCAATAGAGCAGTCAGATAAAAATATATATTTGCAACAAATGTGGAGAAACAAAGCAATAACTGATACTTATGAGCCAGGTTCTACATTTAAACTTATTACAACATCAGCAGCATTAGAGGAGAATCTTGTTACAGATATAGATAAAGCCGGACAATTCGTATGCACAGGTGGAATAGATATTGCCGGAACTTATATAAAATGTTGGAGATATTATAGACCACATGGATCAGAATCATTAAGAGATGCACTTATGAACTCATGTAACCCTATATTTATAGGGCTAGGACAGAAGATAGGTGTAAGTAAATATTATGAATATTTAAGAAAATTTGGACTTGTTTATAAAACAGGGATAGATTTACCAGGAGAAGCTGGAAGTATATTTTTAGCAGAAGATAAAGTTGGACCAGTAGAACTTGCAACTTTATCATTTGGACAGAGGTTTGAGATAACACCAATTGAACTTATAACAGCAGTGTCAAGTATTGCAAATGGTGGAATGTATATAAAACCAAGAGTTGTAACAGCGGTTATTGATTCAGAAACAGGAGAAAGAACAGAAATAGAGCCAGTAATAAAAGATAAAGTAATATCAGAAGAAACAGCAAGTAAAGTAAGAGATATGATGAAATCAGTTGTAGCACTTGGAACTGGTAAAAATGCAAGAGTTGAAGGATATTCTATCGGAGGGAAAACAGGGACATCAGAAGATGGAGTAAATACAAATAAATATGTAACATCATTTATGGGGCTTTCACCAGCAGAGGACCCAGAACTTGTTATATTAGTTGTTTTATACAATCCAACAGGAGAAGGAGGACACCAAGGAGGTGGAGTTGCAGCTCCTGTTGCAGGACAAATTTTAAGTGAAGTACTTCCATATATGGAAATAAAGAAAACTGAAATAGAAGAACCAGAGAAAATTGAAACTCCAAACATAATTGGAATGACTGTAAAAGATGCTAAAAAATTTTTAAAAGAGATGGAAATAGAATTAAAAATGAAAGATGAAATAGAGGAGATAAATGAGGCAGAAGCTGTTATTACAGAACAAATTCCAAGTCAAGGTATTATTATAGAGAAAAATAGCTATATATTGTGCACAATAAATTAATATATTAGATTTTAATGGTTGTGAATTGTAACGTATTAACCTAAAACTATGGAAAAAAATACAAAAAAATGTAAAAAAATGCAAACAAAAGTATTTACAATGTAATAATATATATGGTAAAATATTATATAGTAGTATGCAAAATCAAAAAGGGGGTTTTTTTATTGAAAAGAAAAGTAAAAGTTAATCCGTTAAAATTATTTAGATCACTATGTATAGTAGTTAGTATTATAGTATTACCAGTAGTAGTAATTACACTATGTAATAATAGCAAACTATATACTGTTGAACTAGATCAATTGGAAGAGGTATATTATTCTGTACAGAATGTACAAAATCCACAATCTAACGAAGCAGGACAATCATCTACAAGTGGAGAGATGTATAAATATTTATCTGATATTCCATATGATACAAAACAATCAAAAGTTGGATGGGGAAGCCTTACTCTAGATAGTAACTTAGAGACACAACATAACTATGGACTAATAACTTTAGTTGTAAAAAATAAAAAAACATACTTTTTAAAAGGTATATCTGCACATGCTGATTCTACAATAGTATACGATATTAGCGGAGATGAATTCAGTCAATTTGATCATTTTAGCACTTATGTTGGCGTAGACGCAAGCCGTGGAGATTTAGGAAACGGCGTTAAATTTAAAATATATACATCAATGGATGGAACAGAGTGGACTTTAAAAACTTCAAATACGCCAAAAGCACTAAGAGGTATTGATGAGGCAGAATATATAGATATCAAACTTGAAGGGGCAAAATTTTTAAAACTAGAAGCTGATTCTTGCGGAAGCAATGCATCAGACCACTCAGTATACGCAAATGCAAAATTATATAAAACAGGATATGAAGAAAAAAAGGCAGAGCCAGTAGAATTTATAAAAACAATAGATCAATATGATAAAGAGCTAAAAGATAAGGACTTAATTAATAACTTAACAGAAGAAGACGAAAAAATATTATTGCAAAGAACTTTTGTAAATAGTGTTGGATATGATCTTTTACAAGCTATTGTTAATCAAGAAGAAGATTACAAAGTAGCAGTAAAATGGATGATGGACGATTTAGAGAATCTTCGTTTATATGTTTTAGGAGGAGCACCAGATGGTGGAAGCTATTATAACTCTATAAAAGAACTTGCTAAACTTTACAAAGAATACGCAAAAGATTTTGAGATAGATACACCAACTAATAACCCATGGTGTAAGGACCAAACAAAAGGTGATTTATATAAAAAGATGGCAATTACACTTTCTTTAACACATGCAACAAAAGTTGGATATTGGGCACAAATAGATCACCCAAGTAATAGATCAGACTCTGTAGAGCGTTATAGAATATATAAAAAATTATATGACGAAGGAAAATTTATAGTAGCAAGAGAAGTTACAAAAGATGATGAAGGTAAAATAACATCAATAAAACCAAAAATGAAAGATGGTAAGGCAGTACAAGACCATACACCTTGGTTTGAAGCATTAACAGTTGAAGAAATGCGTTATGTAATGAATAACATTACAGACGACGAAGAACTTGAATGGTTAAATGCATATACTCAAGAAAGAATAGATGCAAATCCAGGAAAAGAAGAAACTTATTTGCAACCACATAGTTATATTGCATATATTTGGCCAGACTTTGAAAACCCAGCTTTTCATGATAGAGATTTAAAAGATGAATGGGATGAATGGTTTAAGGGAATATTTAGTATTTATCATGTAACATATAGTGGTGACCATGAAGATACAGGTCATGTATACAAAGCATGGATGAGTATGAGAAATAATATAACAGAAAAAGAGACAGGAGCTGTTTGTGGTGGTATATCAAAACTTGGATGCCATATCCGTGCAGCACATGGAACTCCTGCATCAGTTATAAGTCAACCAGGTCATGCCGCAATTATATATTATAGAAAGAATGAAGCAGGTCAAGGCTATTGGTCAATGGATAACGACGTTTCAGGTTGGGCACAATCTGGAAAATCAGAAAAAATGCAAACAAGAATGCCTCTTGGATGGGGTGATGCTAGCTATGTAAATGGTTGGGCAGCAACATACATGATGCTATCACAAGATGCTATTAACGATTATGCAAATTACGAAAAATCTGAAAAAATAATTATGACAGCTGACTTGCATAGAGATAATGTAGCTGAACAAGAAAAAATTTATGAAGAAGCATTAAAAGTACAAGATATTAATATAGATGCTTGGTGGGGATTAATTACCTCATACAAGGCAGATAAAACTAAAACAGATGAAGATTATTATAATTTAGCAGAAAGATTAGGAAAAGCATTAGTTGCATATCCATTACCAATGAAAAACTTATTAGATCAAATTAAACCAGTATTTGATATAGATAAAAATAATTCAGACTCTGAGAAAGTAAAATATACATTTAAATTTACACTTTTGGAAACAGAATTATTAAATGAAGGAAAAAATTATGACAAAAGCAAGAGAGAAAACAAGCCAGATATTTCAGGTATTACAAGAACAGTAGCAAATTACTTACTTGGTCAAACAGATACTGAACTTGCAACATTCTCATTTGATGGAATGGACGCAGGAAAAATCGTACTTTCAAGCAAATTTGATGGTAACGGAGTTCGCTGGGAATATAGTTTAGATGGAAAAGAAACTTGGAAAGAAGTAAACTTCGGGGCTGATCAAGCTCATAAATGGACATTAACGAAAGAGGAAATAGCAAAAATAAATGCAGAAGACGATATTCGCATAAATATAGTCGGAGTACCTCGTAAAGATGAAACTATTTACAAAATAGATATAAAAGAACAAGAACCATTAAAAAATGTATATGCAAATGACCTAGAGAACCGTTTAATAGGAGTAGATTTGAATACAGAATGGCGTATGTCTAGCACAGCAGAAGGTTCTGGATATAGCGAATGGACATCTTATGAGAATCAAAGCCCAGACCTAACAGGAGAAAAATATATACAATTAAGACAAAAACCAACAGGAACTTTACTTGCAAGTTCTGAGTCAGAAATTTATAAATTTACACCAAATAATGAAGAAGAAACTAGAAAATATATCAGCGTTTCTGATATGAAAATATATTCTCAAAATACACAGTCAAGAGATGCATCAAGACCACATTATGCAGAAAATATAATTGATGGAAACGACAATACAATATGGAATACAGACTTCGCAATCGACTTAACAAAAGAAGGTGCAGTACAACCAGAAATTATCATAGAATTAAATAAACCAAAATATATATCAGCATTAGAGTTTATTGAGAAAAAATACACACCAAAAAATCGTGATGGTATTAAGAGCCTTACTGTTTCTGTAAGTAATGACGAAGGCGAAGAAAAGACTTGGACAGAAGTAGGCAAAATAGATGGATTAACAAAAGAAACTTATGGACAAATGAGAAAAATTGAATTTACAGAAATCAAACTTGCTAAATATATAAAATTAGACATGACAACTTATGACTTATTTGCAGCAATATCAACAGTAAATATATATGAAGATACAACAAAGATAGATAAGAGTATTCCAACAGCAAGTATTTATTACAGTACAACAGAACCAACAAGTAATTATGTAATAGCAAGACTTATTAATCCAAGTACAGAAATTACAATAACAAATAACAATGGAAATGATACTTATGTATTTAACGATAATGGCAAATTCACATTTGAATTTGTAGATAAAAATGGCAATAAAGGTCAAGAAACAGCAATAGTAAATTGGATTGATAGAAGTAGCCCAGAAGCTAATGTAGAGTATGGATTGGACGGAGATAACAAATTAGCTATTCTTTTGGATAGTATAGATGAAAATGTTTATTTGTTAGACGAAAATGACAGAAAAATAAGCTATATTGAGGTTAATGAATATAAAAAAGTATCAAAAATTTCATATATAGATGCATCAGGCGAAATATACAAGGTGGTTAAATTAGATAATGACGGAAATATTACAGAAGCAACATATAGAAACACTACAGGTCAAGCCCAAGATGTAAAATCTTATGTTGCTCCATATGTAAATGGAAAATTAGATGAAAAAAATGAAAAATTCTTAGACGAGAATGGCGATTCAGTGGAAGTAACACCTGATCAAAAAGAAATATTCAGAAGATTAGATAAAGTAAAAACAAATCCTTTGGAATATACTTTTGAAAAGAGCGGAAATTATCAATTTAAACTTCTTGACGAGGCAAGCAATATTGCATACAAGAGCATAAAAGCAGATTATCTTGAAGATGGTAATATTATAGCAAGTGATATCTCTTATGATATTGCAAATATAACAAATACAAATGTTGTTGCAACGATTAATCCATATATGATAAATCCTAACAATAGAGATGCAGAAAACAAACTTACAAAATTACCTGTTCAAGTTATAAAAGGTGAATCTACTGATAAGGTTAAAGTAAATGATGAAAATTCTAACAGTGTTACATTCGAAGAAGATTCAGAATTTACATTTAGATATAAAGATGCAAAAGACAATGATGATACCGATATACAAGAACATACAGCAAAAGTTCAGTGGATAGATAAAAAAGCACCTACAGCAAAAATCAAATATAGCGTAAATCAAAATGAGAAAACAACAGATCCAGTAACTGTACAATTAGTAGATGAAAGCGAAACAATAGTAGTTACTAATAATAATATGAACAGAGAATATACATTTACTAAAAATGATGAGTTCACATTTGAGTTCATGGATGCAGCTGGAAATAAGGGTACAGCAAAAGCAGTTGTTAACAATATTGAACTTAAACAAGAAGATACAAAATTACTTGGAGATGCAGACAAAGATGGAAATATAACAGCAAATGACTTATTACTAATAAAAAGACATTTAGTTGCAGGTAATAAACAATCTTGGATTTTAACAGCTGAACAATTTGCATTAGCAGACTTAGATAAAGATAATAAAATAACTGCAACAGATTTATTACTAATGAAAAGATTAGTATTAAAACATTTAACTGAAGCATAAAAGGAGATAAAATAAAATGAGAAATATTATAAAAATAAAAAAAGTAGTTTTTGCAGTATTAATCGCATCTATATTATTTCTTACTTCAAGTATATATGCTGCAAATGATAGCTTTAAAACAGCATTAAGTGTTAATAAATCTCAGCTTAAAAGAGGAGAAGAAGTTACAGTTACATTAAAATTAAGTGATATTTCTATTGAAAGTGGAGAAAAAGGAATTGGTGCTTATTCAGCAAAAATAGATTTTGATTCAAATATTTTTGAATATGTATCAATCAGTGGTTCCGAGAAATGGGATACTCCACTATATCAAGACAAATTAATTACTGCAACGACTAGTGATGGTAATGTTGTAAATACAAATCAAAGTATAGCAACTGTTACTTTAAAAGTAAAATCAAATGCCACTCTTGGAGATACAACTATAAAGTTAACTAATTTCTCAGGTTCAACTGCTGCATCAAATGTATCAGCTCCTGATAGCTCTGTTAAGATAACAATAGAAGATACACAAAATCAATCTGGAGAACGGTAGTGGCAGTGGTAGTGGTAGTGAAGGAAGTGGAAGCGGAAATAGCGGAAGCACAAGCCAAGGTGGAGGTTCAAGCCAAGGCGGAAATGGGGCAGGATCTGGATCTGGTTCTACATCTGGAAATGGTAATAACCAAAATGGACAAAACGGCGGAAATACAAATAATGCCGGAAACAATACTCAAAATAATGGAACTTCAAACTCAGGAAACAATAGTGTAAATAATAGCTCTAACAAAGAAAATATTAGAGATAAAAATCTACCAAAAACAGGAGAAGAGTCAAATTCTTTAATATATATAGTTATTGCAGTATGTGTTTTATTTGCAGTAGTTTGTGTAGTTAGAATTAGATTGCTTAACAAAAAAGCTAAACACAATTAATAAATAAAATATAAAAGAAAAACTATGTTTTTCTTGCAACGACGACAAATCTTCCGTCTTTTGTATGATACGCACAGGTAGAAAGTGTTAAAAGAGTATCTCCGATACTTAGCACTTTTGCCTGTATCATACAAGGAAGATTTTTTTGCGTTATTGACAAATTCATTATATTCTTCCTCAGAATCAGCATTTATAAAATAATAATATCTAAATACATTTTTTTCTGATGCATAATATACTCTTGACCTAAATGCAGATATAATCTCATACTCTGAATCATCTATATTAGTTGTAAATCGTACAGTTGGATGTTTTTCATAATATTTTTTATTAGCATATTTTAGTAAATCTGTAAACATACTGCCATTTTTCATATGATGCCCATAAAGTAAAAGGTTAGAACTAGCAGGGGAAATAGAGGAATCTTTATCTAAAAAAATAGATCCACTTTGAGAATATCCTTTTTTATAATTATGATTCATATAAAAATCATTATCTTTTCCTTGTAGAACTGGGTAATTTATATTTGTGCCTTCAATTTCTATCCATGCAACAATGTCTTTGTTTTCTTTTTGAAGTTCTTCAAGTTTAAACATTCTTTCAGTCTTTACATTGGTTTCCTTATCATTTTGAGTATCAGTTTCATTTTGTTCATTTAAATTTTCAGAAAACAAAATATTTTCATCATTAGAGATATTATCTAATAACTTACTTTGTTCTTTACTCTGATACATATCATAATAATATTGAATTATATAAAGCTCTGCTAAAAACACAATAATTCCTAGCAAAATATATATTAATTTATTAGAAAACTTTTTCATAATACTTATAATCCTAATCTAAATACCAAATGAAGGGATCTTATATTTATCTTAAATATAAAATCCCATTTCAAGTTTGATAAAATTAGACTTCTTTTTTCTTTAAATAGAATATTACAAAGAAGGCAGAAATTAGAGCAAGGATTGCAAATGCAGTATAATCTTCTACACCTGTTTTTGGAGTAGGATCTTTTTTAGATGTTTCTTTTTTAGGTTCTTCCTTCTTAACTAGATCTGCTAATTGAACGCCATCAACTTCTATATTATCTGCTGCATTACTTGTAAATAGAACTGTTCCTTTTTCGTCAATGACTACGACTTTATCTCCACTTATTGCAACTTTATACTCAGAATTATCTGTATTTTCTATATCAAATTCTTTTAGCTGAGGGTTATTTTGCGCAATATATACAACATTATCTTTTTCTGTTGAAGATAATTTACCGTTCATTATTAGTTTTGGAGTAGTTGTAAGTTCGTCAGCTTTTGCAATTTCTATACCATTGTTATCGCCTGTACCATTTTTACCTAAGTGTAAATTTACAACTTCTATTGTACCACCATTAGATAAAACTCCACCATAGGCACAATTTTCAACTGTTACACCATTTAATATAATGTGCCCTCCATTATATGCTTGTGCACCATATTTTGCACTACCTGTTAAAGTAAGATTTTTTAAAGTAAGTTTACCTTCTGCTCCAACTGTAATCAAAGTTCCGTTATTTGAAGTAGTTGACCAGTTGTTAGTATTTCTTGAAACAGTAAAACTTGAACCATCAATAGTTAAGTTTTTTCCTACGATTTCAAATGGCTGAGTTAAAGCAACATTGTCAGTTAATTTTATTGTATCACCACTTACTGTAGTATTAGCTTTTTCAAGGAAATCCTCTGATGTATTTACTTCATAAGTTTCAGCATTGCAAAGACATGGAACAAAAACTATTACAGCAAATAAAATTATTAAAAATAAAGTAAGTTTTTTCATTTTTTTAATTCCTTTCATAATTTATTTTTAAATACTTATAATAAAATTGTAAGTATTTTTTTGATAATACTATTTTGTACATTTACATTTTTTTTATACAAAATAATAATTTTTTTCAAAAAATTCGATAAAATAAAAGAAAAAAACCTGAAAAATGCAAAAACTAATAAGCAATTAAACATTTATACTTTTTTGTTAGAAAAACCTGTACAAAAAGAAAAATTAATTATATAATAATATTTGTAAAAATATAAATAAATCTTAAATTAATAACATAAATATTAAATAAGGAGGCAATTCATGGAGCTAAAAAGAATTTTACAGGGAATAGATGGCATAAAAGCAAAAGGAAACTTAGATATTGATGTGCCAAACATTACAAATGATTCTAGAAAAGTAGAAAACGGAAGCATGTTTATTGCAATCAGAGGATTTGACACAGACGGACATAAATTCTTAAAAGATGTAATAGAAAAAGGTGCAAAAGTTGTAATGGTAGAAGATGAATCAAGCATAAAAGATATAATAAAAAAAGAAGACATTACTATACTTGTTGTACCAAATACAAGAAGAGCTCTAGCAATTTGTAGTGCAAATTTTTATGATAATCCTTCAAAAAAATTTGTATTAGTTGGAGTAACAGGAACAAAGGGAAAAACAACAACAACTTTTATGATAAAACATATATTAGAAGCACAAGGAAAAAAGGTTGGATTAATTGGAACTATTGCAACATACATTAATGGAAAAAGATTAGAAGATTCTGATAGAACTACACCAGAAAGTATTGAATTACAAAAAATGTTTGCAAAAATGGTAGAAGAAGGTGTAGAAGTAGTTGTAATGGAAGTATCTTCTCAAAGTTTAAAATTAGATAGAGTATATGGATGTAATTTTGATATAGGAGTATTTACAAACTTAGCAGAAGACCACATAAGTCCAAAAGAACACCCAGATTTTGAAGATTATTTTGAATCAAAATTAAAATTATTTGATATGTGCAAAATAGCATATATAAATGTAGATGATTTATATGGTGCTAAAATTGCAAAAATGGATAAATGTGAAATGAAAACTTATGGCATAGATAATAGTGCAAATTTGATGGCAAAAGATATAACAATAACAAATTCTTATGCAGATTTTAAGGTGAAACTAGGACAGAGAAACGAAAGAGTAAAGGTAGGCATACCAGGAAGATTTAGTGTATATAATTCACTAGCTGCAATAAGTGTAGTACAAAAGCTAGGTGCAGATCCAGAAACTATAAAAAAAGCATTAGAAGAAGTTAGAGTACCTGGAAGATCTGAATTAGTACCAAATGATAAAGAACTAAATATTATGATAGATTTTGCACATACACCAGAGAGCCTAGAAAATATCTTATCAGCAACAAAGGCTTATACATTAGGAAGAGTTATAAGTGTATTTGGTTGTGGAGGAGATAGAGATAGCTCAAAAAGACCAGTTATGGGAGAAATATCAGGAAGAGTTGCAAATTATACAATAATTACATCAGATAACCCAAGAACAGAGGATCCAGACGAAATAATCAAACAAATAGAGGCTGGAATCAAAAAAACAAACGGAAAATATGAGTGTATAACAAATAGGCGTGAAGCAATAAAAAAGGCAATTTCTATGGCAACTAAAAGAGATATAGTTGTTCTTGCTGGAAAAGGGCACGAGCCATATCAAGAAATTAACCATAAAAAATATCCTTTTGATGAAAGAGTAATCGTAAGAGAAATAATCGAAGAAATGGGGAAATAATGTATGGATTCGCAGATTAAAGTCGTACTATTAAGTTTCATAATTTCAATCGTAACAGCATTAATTATACTACCATTACTAAAAAAACTTAGAGTTGGCCAAATAGAAAGAGAATATGGACCAAGGTCACATCTAATCAAAGAAGGCACACCAACAATGGGAGGTATAATAATTGCTATTACATTATTAATTATGTCTTTGATTCTATATTCTTATGACAAAAGAATATTACCTTTATCATTGATAATGATTGGCTTTGGAATGATAGGATTTGTAGACGATTTTAAAAAATTAATTTTTAAAGATACAGAAGGACTTAAACCTGCATATAAAATATTGCGGTTTACTTATTGTATCAGTAATCTGTGCATTATATTTGATAAATATAGGAACAGGTACAGAAACTTTAATTCCTATACTAAAAATATTTATAAAAGTACCAATAGCAATATATTTGCCATTTATGATATTTGTAATGCTTGCATCAACAAATGCAGTTAACCTTACAGATGGAATAGATGGTTTGGGAGCAAGCATTTCAATGATAATAATTGCTTGTCTTTCAGTAATCGCAATTAAATATGGAGTATATGAAATTGCAACATTAGGCTTTGCACTATGCGGTGCTTGTCTTGGATTTTTATTATTTAATTTGCACCCAGCAAAGATTTTTATGGGAGATACTGGATCACTCCTTCTTGGAGGAGCAATAGTTACAATGGCTCTTTATTTAAGAATGCCATTGATACTTCTAGTTGTAGCAATTATCCCAATATTAGAAACTATATCAGTAATCTTACAAGTAATTTATTTTAAGAAAACAGGAAATAGAATTTTCAAGATGACTCCAATACATCATCATTTTGAATTATCAGGCTGGAAAGAAGGAAAAATCGTTTCAGTTTTTAGTGTAATTACTCTTGTATTTTGTATAATTGCTATATTTATAGTTTAGATATAAAGCATTAAAATAAAGGCTTTAAATTAAGAAGAAGGGAATGAAAATAAAATTGGCTAGACCAGCAAACCTTAAAGGTAAACAGATAGATTTTATATTGGTTGCAACAGTCCTTATAATGCTATCATTAGGTATTGTAATGGTACTTTCAGCTAGTTCTCCATCGTCACTTGCAGAAAGTGGTGATGCTTATTCTTATGTAAAAACGCAAGGTGTAAGTGCTATTATTGGATTAATTCTAATGTTAATTATATCTAAGATAGATTATAAAAAATATAAAAAATTTTATAAAATAGCATATTTTGGAACACTTATAATACTTTTAGGAGTTCTAGTTCCAAGTTTAAGATATGAAAGCAATGGTGCAGCAAGATGGATAAATTTAAAATTTACAACATTTCAACCATCTGAGGTAGCAAAGGTTGCACTTGTAATATTTTATGCAGCATATTTATCAAACAATAGAGAAAAATTAGGTGAGTTTTGGGAAGGCTTTATAAAACCTCTATTATTCTTACTTCCAGTGCTTGCAATACTTATATTTATACAATCACATTTAAGTGCATCTGTTTTAATTGCATTAATTGTAGTAGTTATGATGATAATTGCAGGAAGTAAGCTAAAATACTTTTTAATATTTGGTACAGCAGGAGCAGTTCGGAGGAGGAGGACTTTTATACATACTAGCAAAATATTTTGAAATAGGAAAATATAGATTAGAAAGGTTAGCTTCATTTCTTAATCCTTGGCAAGATCCAACTGGCACTGGATGGCAGATTATACAAAGTCTTTATGCGATAGGGTCAGGTGGATTATTTGGAGTAGGGCTTGGAAATAGTACACAAAAATATCTATATCTTCCAGAGCCACAAAATGATTTCATATTCGCAGTAATTGCTGAGGAATTAGGATTTGTAGGTTGCTTAATTATAATTATATTATTTGCTATATTTATTTGGAGAGGAGCATTAATTGCAATGAAAGCACCAGATATGTTTGGAACATTACTTGCAGCTGGTATAACTGCTATGATAGGACTTCAAGCTATGATAAACATTGCAGTTGTTACATCTTCTATGCCAAATACAGGTATGCAACTTCCATTCTTTAGCTATGGAGGAACATCACTTTTAATTCTTCTTTGTTCTGTTGGAATACTGCTTAATATTTCAAGACAGTCAAAGAAAATATAGAGGGAGGAAAAAAATGCGAGCAATAATTGCTTGTGCAGGAACTGCTGGACATATAAACCCAGGTCTTGCAATAGCTAATATAATAAAAGAAAATGACGAAAACGCAAATATATTGTTTATAGGAACTGAAAGAGGTTTAGAGCAAGATTTAGTTCCAAGAGCAGGATATAAACTAAGAACGATAGAAGCATATGGATTAAGCAAAAAAATCAGTTTTGAAAATTTGAAAAATATGTTTAAAACTTTATTAGGTTTTTCACAAGCTAAAAAAATCATAAAAAGCTTTGAGCCTGATGTTGTAATAGGTACAGGCGGATACATATGCGGAGCAGTAATTTATGCTGCACATAAATTAAAAGTTCCAACTATGCTTCATGAAAGTAATGCATTTCCAGGAAAAGCAGTAACAATGCTTGCTAAAAAAACTGATACAATCATGGTAAGTTTTTCTGATGCAGTGAGTAGAATTCCTAAAGCTAATAGAGTTGTTTTAACAGGAACACCAACAAGAAATATAAGAAAAAATTTAAGTGTAAATGATAAAATAAGAGAAATAGAAAAATATGGACTTAATCCTGCAAAACCAACGGTGCTTATATTTGGAGGAAGTCAAGGAGCAAAAAAACTAAATGATACAGTAGTTGATCTTGTAGATAAAAAGCTAAATAAAAAATATCAAATACTTTTGGTTGCAGGAAAAAAACTATATGAAGAAGTAACAAAAGAAATGCAGAAAAGAAATCTATACTTAGATAAACTAAATAGCATTAAAGTTGAACCATATATATATGAGATGGCAGAAATAATGAATTCCGCAGATATTATGGTTTGTAGAAGCGGAGCTACAACAATTACGGAACTTACTAAACTTGGAAAACCTTCAATACTTGTACCACTTCCAAATGTTTCAAATAATCATCAACAGTATAATGCAGAGGTATTAGAAAAAATAGGTGCTGCAAGAATTATAAAAAATGATGATTTAACAGCAGAAATTTTAAATGAGTACATTGAAGGTATGCTTGATGGAAATAATACAAAAATAATGGGACAAATGGCAAAATCACTTTTCATACCAAATGTAGAAAACAAAATATATGAGGAAATAGAAACATTAGTAAATAAGGGAAATTAAATGAACAAAAAAGATATAAAGAAAAGATTAAAAAAGCAAGTAAATAAAGAAGATATAAAAAAAATATTTTTGTATATAGCTGCATTTACTATTCCAGCAGGAATAATGGTAGCTATATTTGCTTATCTTGGAATTTTCCCATTTGGAGAAAAATGCTATTTACCAGTAGATGCAACTGGACAATATGTTAGCTACTTAAATTATTTTAGAAATATATTTTCTGAAGGAAGCAGTATATTTTATTCTTTAAGTAAATCATTAGGTGGGGACATGTACGGACTATTTGCATATTATTTAAATAGTCCATATAACTTTGTAACTCTTCTATTTCAAAAAACAGTTACACCATTTGCATTTGCTTTAATAATAATCTTAAAGACAGGTTCATGTGGAGCAACTTTTCTTTATTATCTAAATAGAAGGAAAAAAGCGAATTTCTCTAATTTAATTTTTTCTACAATGTATGCAATGTGTGCATATGTTATAATGTATGGATTTAATATAATGTGGCTTGATGCAGTTATATTATTACCAATAGTATTGGCAGGAATAGATGATATAGTAAAGCATAAGAAATTTGCACTTTATACAGTTTCACTATCACTTACTTTAATTATAAATTATTATGTAGGATTTATGGTATGCATATTTTCAGTTATCTATTTTGCATACAAAATGCTACTTAGGAAAGTAAGACCAGTTAAACAATTTTTTAAAAAAATTGGAATTTTTATATTGTGCTCAATAATTGCAGCATTGATTGCAGGAGTAATACTAATTCCAGTATTTTTTGACATTCAAGAAGGACGAGCAGACTTTACATTAGAAAGATTTACTTTAGATAAAAATTTTGAAATACCAGAGTTTATTTGTAAATTCTTTACAAATTCTTTTGACTTAGAAGCAGTTAAAAATGATGCTGCACCACCAGTATTTTGTGGAGTGCTTGCAAATGTGCTTGCTATATTATATTTTTTGAATAAAAAAATAAGTATAAAAGAAAAAATATTGTCACTTTTTGTTATTGCAATATTTGTACTAAGTTTTTACTTCAATGGAGCAAATTTAGTTTGGACAATGGGAAATGTACCTGCATGGTACAGATATAGATATGCATTTGCATTTTCATTTATGTATATATTATTTGCAAAAAGAGAATTTGAAAATTTAAAAAAAGGGACAAAAGCATGGCATATAATAATTACAATACTTATCTATCAAGGAGTATCAATATTTATTTCAAACTGTAATTATGAATTTTTAGATAAAAATTCAATAAAAATAGATATGATATTAGTTTTAGTTTTCTCATTATTACTAATACTATATAAAAAAAGATTAAAAAAGGAAAGAAAGCTAAATAAATTTTATTTGCCAGTCATAACTTTAATTATATATTTGTTAAGTACAGGAAATTTAACTAATAATGCAATAACTACGATGAAGATACTTAGAGAAGACACAAGTGGAATAAAGCAAGTACAATATGGAGTTCAATGTGAAGGATATCAAAACATTATAAATAATTTGAAAAAATATGATAATGATATATATAGGATAGAAAAAGAACTTAGTTTAAATATGAATGATCCTTTATCTTTCGGATACTATGGAATCACTTTTTCAGCATCAACATATTCAGAAGAATTATATACTTTCTTAAATAGACTAGGATTAGAACAATATTATGTAGTTGCAGATTATTCAGAAAATACAAATAAAGCAGTAGATATGCTATTAGGTATAAAATATATTATATCAAATAACAATGAAGGAATAAAAAAAGAATATAAAAAGGAATATGAAGAAGAAGAAGGTTTATCAATATACAAAAACCCTTATGCTTTGACACTTGGTTATTTTGTAGATGATGAAATACTAAATGTTAATATGGATAAATCAGATACATTTGATTTGCAAAATACAATATTAAAGAGTATTACAGGATTTGATAAAGATGTATATATAAAGCATAATGGAGAAATTATAAAGAATACAGAAAATCTAGACGAACATAAAAAAATAGATAAAGAAAAAGATGCAAAAGTTATTTATGAGTTTGAAGTAGAAAACGAAAATGATTTATATTTATATTTCTTAAAAAACAATGCAGGGGAAGCAGAAATATATGTAAATGGAGAAAAGCAAGTAGATTTAGAAACAGATAAAAATGAAATGCTAAATCTAGGGAAGAGAAAACTAGGAGAAAAAATTACAGTTGAAATAAAGGCAAAAGAAGATGAACTAAAAGAAAATAAATTATATGTGTATTATGAAGATGAAGAAATATTATTAGTACATTATAACATTTTAAAAAATGGACAAATTGAACTAAAAGAGAAAAATAACACACACTATGAGTGCAATATAAATTCAAAAAATAATAAGAAATATTTATTACTTACAATTCCTTATAGTGATTATTGGAAAATTACAGTAGATGGAAAGCCTACAAATGCCCAAAAAGCACTAGGAGCATTAACTTTAATAGAGATAAATAGTGACGCTAAAAGTGTGCAATTAACATACACTAATAGCAAAATTATATATGGAGCAATTTTATCAGTAATTGGTATAGTAGGCTTTGGAATTATAATTTTTATAAATAGAAAAAATCATTTGACTTATTGAGATAAATAATGTAAAATAGCAAAAAAGAAGTGGAGGTATTTTTGAGTGGCAGATAGATTAATAATTGTGGAATCACCAGCAAAAGCTAATACAATCAAAAAGTTCTTAGGAGGAAATACCAAAGTTGTCGCATCTATGGGGCATATTAGGGATTTACCAAAATCAAAACTAGGTGTAAATATAGAAAATGATTTTGAACCAGAATATATAAATATAAGAGGAAAAGGAGAACTAATTAAAAGCTTAAAAAAGGAAGCCTCAAAAGCAAGTAAAGTATATCTTGCAACCGACCCTGATCGTGAAGGAGAAGCAATAGCATGGCATCTAGCACACATATTAGAGATAGATGAAAATAGCGAGTCAAGAATTACTTTTAATGAAATTACAAAAGATGCAGTAAAAGAAGCAATAAAAAAGCCAAGAACATTAGATAAGAACCTGATAGATGCACAACAAGCAAGGAGAGTGCTTGATAGAATAGTAGGTTATAAGATAAGTCCATTACTTTGGGCAAAGGTAAGAAAAGGATTATCTGCTGGAAGAGTACAATCCGTAGCGGTTAGATTAATAGTAGAAAGAGAAGAAGAAATTGAAAAATTTATACCTGAGGAATATTGGAACATATATGCTAACTTATCTGATAAAGAAACAAAAACTATATTTGAAGCAAAACTTGTAGGTAAAGATGGAAAAAAATTAGAATTAAGTAATGAAGAACAGGTAAATGAAATACTTAAAGAAATAGATAAAGAAAAATATATAGTAAAAAGTATAAAGAAAAGTGAAAAAAAGAGAAGTCCTGCACCACCATTTACCACAAGCACTTTGCAACAAGAAGCATCAAGAAAACTTGGATTTACAATCAAAAAAACAATGTCTGTTGCACAAGCTTTGTATGAAGGTGTAAAAATAGGAGATAGAGGACTAACTGGACTTATAACATACATGAGAACTGACTCTGTAAGAATATCTGAAGTTGCAAGAAGTGCAGCTAAAAAACATATCGAGAAAACTTATGGAAAAGAATATTATGAGAATAGATATTATAAATCAAAAGCAGATTCACAAGATGCACATGAGGCAATAAGACCATCATATATAGAGCTTACGCCTGACAGTATAAAAGAAAGCTTAAATGCTGACCAATATAAGTTATATAGATTAATATATAATAGATTTATTGCAAGTCAAATGGCAAATGCAGTATATGATACAATGTCTGTTTCAATAGATGCGGGAAACTATAATTTTAAGTCAAATGGACAAAAATTAAAATTCAAAGGATTTATTGCACTATATGTAGAAACAGAAGAAGAAGATGGAGAGAAGATTCCTGATTTAAAAGAAAATGAAGAATTAAAAAAGGAAAAACTAGATGCAAAACAAAGTTTTACAGAACCACCACCAAGATACACAGAAGCAAGTTTAGTAAAAGCCTTAGAAGAAAAAGGAATAGGAAGACCAAGTACCTATTCTCCAATCATTACTACAATTATAGAGAGAAGATATATAGAAAGAGAACAGAAACAGCTAGTTCCAACAGAACTTGGAAAAGTTGTAAATAAAATTTTAACAGGAAATTTTGAAGATATAATCAATGTAGATTTTACAGCTCAAAAAGAAAAAGATTTTGATAATATAGCAGAAGGAAAAGAAAATTGGAAAAATACAATAAGAAGTTTTTACAAACCATTTGAAGAAGAACTCATTCAAGCACAAAAAGACTTAGAACATGTACAGCTTGAAGAAGAAGTTTCTGATGTACCTTGTGAAAAATGCGGAAGAATGATGGTAGTAAAATATGGAAGATTTGGAAAATTCTTAGCATGTCCTGGATATCCAGAATGTAAAAATACGAAACCAATAGTTGAAACCATAAAAGAAGTCTGCCCAAAATGCGGTGGCAAAATTTTAGTTAGAAAAAGCAAAAAAGGAAAAAAATTCTACATTTGCGAGAATAACCCAAACGGAAATTGCGATTTTATATCTTGGAATAAACCAGGAAGTAAGCCAAAAACTAGAAAAAAATCTAAATCAACTAAAAAGTAATATTTAAATGGACTAAATAAAATTTGTAAGTTTTATTTAGTCTATTTTAGTTTAATATATTGAATGTGTTATAAAATGTTACAAAAGCATTACATTTAAATTACATTTTTATTAAAACTATTGACTTTTCACAATATAATTATAAAATATAATCATATTATGGTGTTAATTGTAAATAGTTAAAAATATTTCAAGTATGAAAATATTTTACTTGTAAAACATAATAAAAAAATACAAAGGAGAATAAAATGGCTAGTTGCTTAGGATTATATATAGAAGACAATATAATTAAATATGCAAAAGTTTCAAAAGAAAATGATATAATTAAAATAGATTCATTCGGAATAAAATTTTATGACAAACTAGATGAAGCAATAAATCAAGTTATTGCCGAAACATACAGCTATAAAACTCCAATAAGTATCAATACTACAAATGAAAGATATAATTACTTTTCTGTATTTAATTTATTGAACAAAAAAGATGTAAGAAGTTATATAAAAACTGAATTTGAATCAATATGCTATGAAAATGATCTAAATGCAGATACTTTCGAAACTAGATATGTATTAGTAGATGACTTAGATGATAGAGAAAAAATAAAAGCAATTCATATATCTGAAAATAAGGGAGAACTTGCAAGAAAGATAGATATGTTAAGCAGATATAAATTATCATCAGTGACACCTCTTGCATTTGATTTATCAAACTTATTAGATACAAAAGTCATTAAAGGAAATGAAAATATTGCAATAGTTAATATAGAAAATAAAACTACAATCACAACTATAATTAATCAGAGAATATATGACATTATAAAAATAGATGATGGCGTAGAAACCATATTAAACAAAATAAATTCAAAAGAAAACTCATATTCAAAAGCTTATGAAATTTGTAAAAATTCAACAATATATACTAGTGATGGCAAGGAACTTCAATATGAAGAAAACGCATATCTAGACGATATTATGCCTACATTATATAATATTGTAGGACAAGTAAGAAAAACACTATTAGATAGCTTAAATAAAATAGATAAAATTTATATAACAGGAACAGCAGCTGTTATAAATAATATTGATATATATTTCCAAGAATACCTTGAAGATACAAAATGTGAAATATTAAGACCATATTTCATTCATGCATTAGGAACAGAAATAAACATAAAAGATTATATAGAGGTAAACTCTGCTATTGCATTAGCTTTGCAAGGACTAGGTGAAGGAATAAAAGGAATAAACTTTAAGAAAGATATGTTATCTGATAAGTTACCAAGTTGGATGGCAATTGAAGTAGGGGGATCTGGTGGAGGTTCAGAGAAAACAAAGGAATTACTAGAAAAGCTTAATCTTAAAATCGATTTTAAGGATGCATTAACATCAGTTGAGAAAAATCTAATAAGAAGTGCTGTTGGAATACTCTTAATCATTATAACTTATGGAATTTTTTCTTCTGTTTTGTCATCACAGATACAAAGCAAAAGAAAAGAAATTCAAGATTCAACAAGCTATTTTCAGAGCCAAGTAGCTTTAATTAATAGTGATAAATCAGAGTTAGATGTGAAATCAGCCAAATATAGTGAATTATTGGCAAACTTAGAAGAACAAAATAAAGTAGATTCAAATAACAAAAGATTAAAATATGCAATACCTACGTTATTAAACAAAATAATGTATTCAATACCTGTTAACGTACAACTAACGTTAATAGAAAATACATCAGATGATAAAATTAGAATTGTTGCACAATCAGACAGACAAGAGCAAATAGGATTATTTACTGCAAAACTTAGAAATGATGTAATATTGAAAAATGTAGTAACTGATTCTTCAGTACAATTAAATGGAGTTGTTGTTGTAACAATAGAAGGAGAATTGCCATGAGAAAATTTTTAATTATGATTTTAATAGTGATTCTTCTAGTAGCACTAGGGTTTATGGCAATACAAGGATTAGAAATTGGAAATTTTAGAATAAACTCAATTAAAGATATTATTGAAGACAATAAAAGATTAGACGAAGAATTAGCTACATTAAGTTCCTCTATCGATAATGATTATGAAACATATAAAACAAATTTACAAAATAGTTTACAAACTTTATTAAAAAATAAACAAAATTATCAAGATGCAATAACATTTAGCACAGAAGACGAAATACAAAAAGCAAATAAGAGTGAAACATATAAAATTGATTATTTATGGACAAAAATTGGATTTTATGCAACAAAAAATGGTGTAGAGTTGCAAATGAATGTAACTAATAGTAGTAGTGGCATTCAATCACAATATGATATATCATTCACAGCCACAGGAGAATATCTTTCTATTTCAGAATTTATATATGCAATAGAAAATGACTCAAATTTAGGATTCAAAATAGAAAAGTTTAACTTAGGAAATTATGCAGGAACAAAAACTGATGAAAATGGAAATACAGTTTCTGATAACTTATTGAGAGCAACCTTCATTGTAAGAAATGTTGCATTAGATCAAAATTCACTTACAACTGTCCAACCAGCAACATCAGGAGCATACAATATGACAGATCAGGGAGCAAGTCAGACACAAACAGATTCTACAAGCAATTCAAGTCAAGCTCAATCAGAAACAAACGAATAATGAATAAAGGGAGGAATACCGATGATAAAATCGATAATAAAAGAGATTATAATTGTACTTTTATTATTAGTTGCAATAGTATTAGCACTAGGCGTTTTATTCTATGAATATATACCTACAAACAAGACAGTGCCAAGTGTTGCAGAATATACAACTTCTGAGGTAATAAAAAATGAAATAGAAGATCAAGTTGTAGATGAACAAGAAGTTTTAGTGACATATGAAATAACAGCACAAGATTTAAAAACTTATGAAAAAACAAAAGATTACAAAAAGGGAAAAGCAAACCCATTCTCAACTTATGTTACTAAACCTGCAGAAACAAATGATAACAATAATGTAGCTAATACAGGTGATGGAAATACTTCGGTAAATCCAGATACAAATACTGAATCACCAAGTGGAGATACCTACTATAAGGATACAGGTACAAAGTAAAATTAGTTATATTTATTTAAATAAATATAAAAAAAATTTATAAGGAGGAGTTTTTTATGTTCAAAGGAGAAAATGGTATTACACTAGTAGCATTAATTATCACAATAATCATCTTAGTTATCTTAGCAGCAGTTTCAATTACAGCAGTAACAGAGGGTAATTTAATTGGTTGGTCAAGTGACGCAGCTGGAAAATACATTAATGCAACAAACGACGAAAATAAGACATTAAGCGAATTTCAATCAAGATGGTCATCAGTAGATTCTGTTTTAAGCTCAAAATTAGGTGGATAGTAGACTGCAACAAAAGATAATTTTGTGAAATAAACATATGTTGTGAAATTGATCAAAATTACAACCTTAGGCATATACATTTCAAATATGTATATGCCTAAAAATTTAAAAATACAAAAGAAAAAAGAGGTGAATCTCGCAAATGGAAATCTTTATATACACCATAATATTCATAATAGGAGCTTTTTTTGGAAGCTTTTGTACATTAGCTGTATATAGAATTCCGTTAGGTGAAGATATTGTATATAAACATTCATTTTGCCCAAATTGTAAAGCAAAATTAACTTTTAAAGATTTAATACCTATTGTAAGTTATATAGCTTTAAAAGGAAAGTGCTCACATTGTGGAGAAAAGATAAGAATTAGATATTTACTTTTAGAGATTTTATCAGGATTAGTATTTTTACTATTTGCACTTTCACTTAAAATGAGTTTTTTAAATATGGATTTAAATACTATAATATATTTTTCGCTATTTATCTTATATTTTGTAAGTTTATTTATAATAGCAGGGATTGATAAAGAAAAAATACAAGTTCAAAAATCCTTACTAGTTTTTGGTATAGTTTTATCTTGCATTTATATGATATATGTATGTATAGGTGGATTTGATTTGCAAACTATATATACATATATCATATATTTAGTATCAATAATTTTGATATTAATTATGGATATAATTTTTATGAAGAAAAAAAATTATGAAAATTATACAATGCAAGTACTACTTTTAAGCATATATATGATGATATTTTCAGGTACGTATATTTTCTATTTAACAGCAGTATTAGCTTTAATAGGAATTTTACTTGTAAGTTTAAATAAAGAAAAAGAAAAAATACCTATTGCATTCTATTTATGCATCTCAAATATCATTATAATTATAGCATACAATTTTTTATGTAATTGGGTGATAAGATGACTATAAATTTAAAGAATAATAAAGGAATCACAACAGTAGATATTGGACTAGCTTTGATAATTGTTGTACTTTTTGCAATAGCTATGACATCTTTATTCTATAATGCATATCTATCTTCAACAGAGGCAAAAAGAACAGCTAATGGCTTAAATTATGCAGTAGATATATTTGAAAACATTGCAAATCAAGATTTTAGCAGTGTTACACCAATTTCTGCACTATCAGGTATAAAAGAAATTGAAGATGTAAGTGAAAGTAGTAGTCAGACAGGTTCTGCGACTGCAAAAATAGGAACATATGATATAACGCTAGATATAAAAAATTATAGAGATACAGATAAAATAAAGATTATTACATTAAAAATAAAATATCCTGTATCTAGGGAAAACACGGAGACTATTGAATTACAAAGATTAAAAGTTATTGAGAAAGAGGAAATATAGATGAAAAAAGAACATGGTGTTACATTAATTTCTTTAATTATATATATAATTGTATTACTCTTTGTTTTGACAATTGTAACTAAACTTACTTCAGCTTTATATTTTAATTTGCATGATATGGACAAACAATCTGATGCAGTAGTCAGCATTTCAAAGTTTAATATGTATTTCTTGAATGATATAAAAAATAAACCTGTAACTGCAAGTGTAAGTGGAACAGATAGCATAGAATTAACTTATTCAAATAACTCAGAAAAGATAACATATTCAAAAACAAATAAGGCATTATATAGAAATAAAGTTAAGGTATTTGATAATTTAGATGAAATAACAATTACAAAAACTGGACAAACTATACAAGTCTATTTAAAAATAGGAGATTATTCAAAAATTATAAAATATACAATTGAACAAAAAGCAATATAATATTAGAATTTTATTCAAATGAGGAGGAGATAATCAATGGACACAAAAAGAAGACAACCAATTGGAATAGAATTAGTTAAAAAGGGAATTTTGACAGAGAATCAAATTCAAACAGCTCTCGACTATCAAAAAGTTCATCCTAAAGAAAAATTAGGAGATATTATTCATAATTTAAAATTATGCAATGATTTTCAATTATTAAATGCTATTGGAGATATTTTCAATGAAAAAACAATGTTTTTAACAAAAGCAGATGTAAAAATACCGATGGAAGAATATATTTCATTGGATGTTTTAAGAAAAAACAATGCAGTATTATTTGACATAGAAGAAGGAAGAGCTAAGGTTTGTTTTGCTGATACTGCAAATAGTAGAGCTATTGAAACTGTTAGATTATTGCTTCTAAATAGAGGATTAGTAATGGATAGATACATTACTTTTAAATCTAATATTGAAGAAGTTCTTAATAGCTTTTCTGGAAAAGTTATGGATAATATAAGCGAAGGAACAGATATAACTTCAATGGTTGATAGCATAATAAAAACAGGAATGGATAGACGTGCAAGTGATATACACTTTGAGCCAATGGAAGATAAGCTAAGAATACGTTATAGAATAGATGGACAACTTTTTGATGTAGCAGAAATTAGTAAAGATAAGCAGACACAGATAATAGGAAGGCTAAAAGCAATATCAAATATGCACCAAGAAAAGCAAGAATCACAAGACCGGTAGAATTATATTATATCCAGACTATAACATACGTGTGTCATCGCAAAGAAATATATTTGGAGAAAAATTCGTATTAAGATTACTAAAAAAGAATGCAGATGTACAAGAATTATTTGAATTAGGTTTTCCTAATGATGAAAAATTAGTAACAGATAGTTTTGATAAAAGAAATAGTGTTACAATAATTGCAGCACCAACAGGAGAAGGAAAAACTACAACTTTGTATAGCGTTATACAAAAATTAAATGACCCTGGTATAAATATAACAACAATAGAGGAGCCAGTAGAAATTAGAATACCGGGACTTAATCAAATAGAAATAGATGCAAAAACAGACTTTATAGATTCTTTAAGAACTGTTTTGAGACAAGATCCTGACATAATACTTGTTGGAGAAATAAGAGATAAAGAAACAGCAGAAATAGCAATGCAAGCAGGACAAACAGGACATTATGTATTATCAACTATCCATACAATAGATGCAATAGAGGTAATAACTAGACTTCGTAAAATGGGAGTTTCCAATTATGATATGTCTAGCACCATTGCAACAACTGTATCACAAAGATTAGTTAGAAGACTTTGCAAAAATTGTGCAAGAGAAAGAGACTTTACAGAAAAGGAAAAGAACTTTATTAATTCAATTGGCGAGAAATACAATGTAAAATTTGATTTAGCAGGAAAGAAAACGTTTGATAATGTTGGCTGTGATAAATGTAATGGAGTTGGATATTATGGTAGAATTGGTATATTTGAAATTTTAATTCTCGATGAAAAAATAAGAGAGTTAATATCACAAGGAGAATCAACTCTAAAAATCAAAGAACAGGCAATGCAAGGAAACTACAAACCACTAATAGTAGATGGAATAAATAAAGTACTAGATGGTATTACAAATTTAGATGAGTTAAATAGAAAATTACGTATTTATTAAAATATTGGAGGTAAATATTATGATTCATATTGATAAAATTTTAGATGAAGCAATAGAAAAAAATGCATCAGATATTCATCTAATATGTGGTTTAAAACCAATGCTTAGAATATTAAGAGATTTAGTTGAAGCATCTGCTGATGTATTGACTGAAGAGGATATGGCAGAAATATATGATTATTTTATCAGAGGAAATGTTGATAAGGACACCATATTTAATGAAACAAGAAAATTAGATATGTCCTATGAATATAAAAATATTAGATTAAGGGTTAATGTATCACTTACCAAGGATATACCAATATTTACTTTGAGAATTGTAAAAGAAGAACTTCCACCTTATGAGTCTCTTCGGAATACCTGATGTAGTAAAAACATATATAAATCAACCACAAGGACTTATTTTAGTTACAGGAAAAACTAACTCAGGAAAAACAACAACATTAAATGCTTTGATAAATGAAATTAATGAAACACAAAATAAAAAAATACTAACTTTGGAAAACCCAGTAGAGTATAGACATACATCAAAAAAATCTGTAATAGTACAAAAAGAAGTAGGACTTGGAAATGATTCATTAACATTTAGTGATGGTGTAAAGAATTCTTTAAGAGAGGACTGTGATATAGTTGTTATCGGTGAGATAAGAGACAGAGAAACTATGGATGCTGCAATTGAAACAGCAGAATCAGGTCATTTAGTTATAGGAACACTTCATACAAAATCTTGTGCTGAAACTTTGGATAGAATGATAAACTTTTATGATGTTAAAGATCAAGCTAGTATAAAATATTTAATCGGTTCATTATTAAAACTTGTTTTATCTCAAAGATTATTAAAAGCAACAGATGGAAAGCTTGTATTAGTACCAGAAGTAATGATTGTAGATAATGTAGTTGCAGGACTTATAAGGAAGGAAAAACTTGGAGTTGCAGAAGTTGAGGATGCAATTCAAAGTGGTCTAGAAAAAGGAAATGTTAGCTTAATACATTCACTTGCTAAGTTATTTGTTGAAGATAGAATATCTCTTGAACAAGCAAGATCTCAAATAGAAGAAAAGAATATAGAAATTTTAAATAGAACCATAATGCAAATGAAAATTAAAAAATAAAACAGCTAAAAAGGAGGTATAAGGATGCCAACGTATAGGTATAGAGCTTTAACTGAAAATGGTGTTATAGTAACAAATGTTATGGAAGAAGGCTCTAAATATTTAGTAATAAAGAAATTGAGAAGAAATAATTTAACACCAATAAGTGTTAATAAATCTTTGCAAAGAGCAAAATCGAAAAGAAAAGTAAGAAGAAATACAAACGATATAAGTGATTTGTTAAAAGGTATAGATACAACTACTCTTATACAAGATAGAGAAAAGCATAAAATGTCATACTTTGATAAAATTTATTACAACATAACAAAATCAGAAAGAATTACATCAAGAGATATTATTGTATTTACACAAAATTTCTATTTACTAAAAAAAGCGAACTTCAATAATATACATGCATTAACTACAATTATCGAGAGTACAGAAAATTATTCTTTTAGATCTATACTTGAAGATATATTAGCTGGAGTAGAAGCAGGAGAGAATATGTATACAACTATGGAATATTATGAAAATGTATTCCCATACTTGTATATAAATATGATAAAAGTAGGAGAGATGTCAGGAAACTTGACTACATCTCTTGAACAAGCAGTAAAATATTTGGAGGATGCAGATTATTTAAAGAGAACATTAAGATCAATATTAATACCAAATATAGCGCAATTCTTTTTCATATTATTAATGTTAATAATAGGAACTATTGTTGCTATACCTGCGATTCAAAAATTATATGCTGATGTAGGTACAACAGAGCAACTACCTGCAATAAGTATTTGGTTTTCAAATGTATTAAACTTCATTATGGCAAATTGGTACTTGCCGACTATGGTAATAATAGGAATAATTGCTGGAATCATAGCATATATCAATACACCGAAAGGAAAGTATAACTTTCATTATTTTAAATATAAAATGCCAGTATTTGGTAAATTAATATTTGCAATAGATTTTGAAAGAATTATGCAAGCTATGCTTCTAAATTTAAGAAGTGGTATGAGAATACAGGAATCACTTGAAATTGCTAAGAATGTATCAAAAAACTATGTTATGCTATCAATTATTGAATCATCAATAAACAATATATTAATAGGACAATCTTGGATAGAGCCATTTGAGAGATCAGGACTTGCAACTTCAATGATGACAGAAATGTTAAAAATAGGTATGGATACAGATTTAGCAGAAATGATGGAAAAATTGATGGAATATATGGAAATCGATATAAATAACTTACTAAGTAAGACAATAAAAGCATTACCTCAAATAGTTTATGCAATAGTTGGTGTAGTATTAATATTCTTCGTATTAGTAGTATTAGTACCTTGCTTAAAGGTTTATATGGGAACATTCTTAATTTCTGCATATATGTAATAGAAAGTTTAATAATAAATAAAAAAATAGTAACAATATTTATAAAAAATAAGTATTGTTATTATTTTTTAACACATATTTTCTAATAAAAAAGTATACAAAATTATTAAAATGTGTTATACTATTTAAGAATTAAAAAGGAGGAAGAAATATAGTATGGAAAAATATTTAAGAAAGACAAAAATTGTTTGTACAATCGGACCAGCAAGTGAAGATAGATTGGTTGAATTAATGGAAGCTGGAATGGATGTAGTTAGAATAAATTTCTCACATGGTAGCTATCCTGAACAAGCAGAAAAGGTTAGAAAATTTTTTGAAGCAAAAAAACAAGTAAATAAACCTGTATCATTATTATTAGATACACAAGGACCAGAGGTTAGAACTGGAATGCTTAAAAATGCACCAGCTGAATTAGTAAAGGGAAATAGCATTGTTTTAGCAAATGATGATATAGAAGGAGATGAAGCAAGAGTTTCTATAACATATAAAGAATTATACAAAGATGTTGAAGTTGGAACAAGAATATTAGTAGACGATGGATTAATAGAGCTTAAAGTTACAGAGATTATTGGAAAAGATATAAAATGTGAAATAATAAATGGTGGAAAATTAGGAAACAGAAAAAGTGTTAATGTTCCAGAAAAACACCTTAATTTGCCAACTTTAAAAGAAAAAGATATACAAGATTTAATAGATGGAGCAAAAGCTGGATTTGATTATATTGCAGCATCTTTTGTAAGAAATAAAGAAGATATATTTGCAATAAGAAAAGTACTTGATGAAAATGGTGGAAAAGATATAAAAATTATTTGTAAGATTGAAAACCAAGAAGGCCTAGATAATCTAGAGGAAATAATTGAAAATTCAGCAGGAATAATGATAGGAAGAGGAGACTTAGGTGTTGAAATACCTTTCCAAGATGTTCCAATTGCTCAAAAACATATAATCAAACTATGCAATAGAGCTGGAAAAGTAGTTATAACAGCAACTCAAATGCTAGAATCAATGACACATTCTCCTAGACCAACAAGAGCAGAAGTTAGTGATGTTGCAAATGCTATATATGATAGAACTGGAGCTATAATGCTTTCAGGTGAATGCGCAAATGGTGAGTATCCAGTAGAATGCGTAAAAACTATGGTTGATATTTCAGAAACAATAGAAAACCAAATAGCTTATTGGGATAGATTTAACAAAAAATATCAACATGTGGAAACAGATGACTTAGAATATAATATAAATTATACAGTATGTAGAATGGCCAAAAAAATTAATGCAAAAGCAGTTGTAGCATATACAAATACAGGTGATACAGCAAGATATTTATCAGGACTTGGAATAAAATGCCCAGTATTTGCTGTTACTTCAAATGAAAAAACATACAATCAATTATCTTTGGTTTGGAATGTATTTCCAGTTTTATTGCCAAAGCAAAATACTATTGACGAATTGCTAGAAATAGGACTAAGAAAACTAGAAGAAGATAAGCTATTAGAAAAAGGTGATAGAGTAGTAATCGCAGGAGGTTCATATATACTTCCAACTAGAAAAGGTAGCAAGACTATTGGTGGTATTGTAGAAATATAGGAGATATTTTAAATAAATTTTGAATAAATATTGACAAATCAATAAATTTTGAGTATAATATTACAATGTAACTGAAAATTTTAATAAAACATATAGATATTCGTATGCAAAAAAGGAGGTACTTAAAATGGCACAACCAAAAAGAAGATGGTCAAAAGCAAGAACAGGTTTAAGAAGATCTACATGGAAAGTAGAAAAACCAAATATAACAACTTGCCCACATTGTCATGAACCAATATTACCACATAGAGCTTGTACAAATTGTGGATATTATAATGGAAAACAAGTTTTAAATGTAGAAGAAAAAAAAGCATAGTTTGAAAAATATTTTTTTAAAAGAAGTGAAATTAGATTATCTATTTCACTTCTTTTTTTGTACAAAAATTAAAAAAATACCATAAAGTAACATTTTTTGACAAGAAGAATAATATATACTATACCAAAATATAAGGAGGAATTTTGATGTATAATCGCAGATGTAGAAGAAGATGTTGTTGTTTATACAATACTTGTAATAATGATAATAAAAACGAATACGAAACATTATGCAATGATGTAGGAAATGACAATGATAGTTGTAATAATAGTTGCAGTTGTGGATTTGATGAAGAAGAAAGCGTATTTCCAGCAAACCCTATGTTTGGCCAAAGTTATGTTCCATTCCAAACAATGAATGAAACATATTTACCTTGCTGTGGTTTAAAAAAGGGAACAATATTTCCAGAACTAGTTAGTGAATATCAACCTGGTCAATCTATGGCAGAAATACAATATATAATGGATACTAATAGTATAAAGGAGGGCTGTAATAAATGAGACAAAATATAGAAAATTATGATATGATAAGTGATACTGATTTAGAGACAGAAGTAAGAACTATGAATCCTTGCAATGAAGAAGAACAAACTCGTGAAGAATTAATGGAACAAATAAAAGGATATAACTTTGCAGTAATAGAACTTGCAGAATATCTAAATACTCATCCAGATGATGAAAAAGCATTATGTTTGCATAATAGCTATACTAAAACACTTAAAGATTTAAAGGATAAATATCAAAAAGTTTATGGCCCACTTAGCATATATTATCCTTGCAATAAATGGCGTTGGCTTGAAGAACCTTGGCCTTGGTTCATTTTGGAATACTGCTTTTTATCTATATAAAGTAAAAAATAGCCTTTTATTTGGATATTTTAGAATAATAATCGACTATGGATATATATATATTACATTTATGTTACATTATACTAAATTGTTGCATTTTGAATGTCAATTTGATAATATTAAATTAGAGTTTTTATAATATATGGAGGAATAAGATGCCAATAGAATTAAGACCTCATAACGAAGAAACATATAGAAAAGTAAAAGAAAAATTAAATACAAGTAATAAAGTTGCAGTGATTCATCCAACTGGAACAGGAAAGATGTATATTGCCTTGAAAATGGTAGAAGAAAATAAAGGGAAAAAAGCAATTTATGTTGCACCTTCTAATTCTATATTGCATGATGTAAAAAAGAATATATTTGCAGAAGGAATGAATATGACAGACTTTCCAAACCTAAAAAGAATCACTTATCAAAAATTAGCAAGATTATCTGATGAAGAAATTGAAAATATGGATTTTGATATTATAGTTTTAGATGAATTCCATCACTGTGGAGCACCAGAATGGGGAAAAGGTGTAGAAAGATTGCTACAAAAAAACCAAAATGCTAATGTATTAGGATTATCAGCTACTCCATTAAGATATTTAGATGGTTTAAGAGATATGTCGGATGAATTATTTGATAATAATGTTGCATCCGAAATGACTTTAGAAGAAGCAATAGAACAGGGAATACTCCCTGAAGCAACATATGTTAGTGCTTTATATGGTTATAATGCAGAATTAGAAAATATGCAAGAAAATATAAACAAAATAAAAGATAGAGAAAAAAGAGAACAAGCCCAAGCTCTATTAGACGAATTAAGAAAAAAATTAGATGAAAATACTAAAAATTTACCAGAATTATTTGCCAAATATATGCAAAAGAAAAATGGAAAATACATTATTTTTTGTAGAAATATACAAGATATGCAAGAAAAAATGGAACGAGCAAGTACGATGTTTGGAAAAGTTAACTCTAACATAACAATTAGAGAAGTTTCATCGAAGATAAAAGAAAATGACAGAATTTTAAATGATTTTGAAAGTGATAATGATGATGAAACATTAAAGTTATTATACTCAGTCGATATGCTTAATGAAGGTTACCATATAAAAGATTTAGATGGCGTTGTTATGATGAGGCCAACTCTCTCACCAACAATATTTACGCAACAATTAGGAAGGGCTCTAACTGTAGGAAGCGATAAAATACCTATTGTTTTAGACTTAGTAAATAATTTTTCAACTTGCAGAATAATAGAAGATTTTACTGAAAGAATGAGACAATATCAAGGGAGAAAAGGTCCAAAAGTACCAAAAGAAGAAGAAAAAAGTAAAATTTCTATATTTGATAAAACAAAAGAGTTTATGGAAATTGCTAATAAAATAACTGAATTATCAAAAAGAAATATAGTAACACTAGACGAAAAAATAGAAATATTTGAAAAATTTAATGAAACAGGAGAAGAACTAACTGAAAATACGGTTTTTGAAGGATATCCAGTAGGATATTGGGCTATACAAATCAGATCACAAATAAAACAAAAAAATGAAGGAAAAAATAAAGGAAAAGCAATTAATCCAACAGAAAAGCAATTAGAAAAATTAGATGCTTTAGGAATATTGGAAAGACGAATAGAAGCAACGATTGATGAGAAAATAGATATGCTAGTTGAATGGATGGCAAAATATCCAAAAGCTAAAATTAGTAAAAATATTCCAGAAGATATATTAAGAAATTATGCCACAACTGAAGAAGAATATAAAAGAATTTTAGAAGAATATAAAAAAATGCAAAGGTACTATGAGTATGTAATATATAGACAATACAGTAGAAAACTTACAAAAGAACAAATTTTAAAATGCAAAGAGGGGAATCTCAGAGGTCCATTTGGTTATTCAACTGAGGTAGAAGAACTAGCTAAGAAAAGTGGAGAAACTCAAGAAACTATTAGTTATATATTAATTAATTATGGCACGATGAAAGGCTTTATAGATTTATATAGAATTAGCGAATTGAATAGCAATGATACTATTATAGCAAATAATATGATAAGAAATATAATTGATATTGATTTAAATCCTGATAATGAAAAATATGATAAATTATATAAGGCTATTGCACCATTAGGTCCAAAATTAAAATTATACTCTAGTGAGAGGCTTAAAGTACAACTAGAAACTTTAACAGAAATAGAAAAATATGTGCTTAAAAGAAGATTTGGAATACTATCAGATGATCTTGCAACTTTAGAAACTGTTGGCAAGGAAATTAAAACAAATAAAACAAGAGTATGGAATATAGAAGTAGAAGCATTAAAAAAACTACGATTTTCTCCGAGATTAAGGCAATTTTCCTATGATCTTGATAAAAAAAGTGATATGTTAACAGATGATGAATGTAGAATAATTGATAGCTTAAGAGATAATATTGATGCAAGTGATTTTGTATTTCGTAACAATCCACAAGGACTTAATAGCATTATTGAAAATGAGGATATTTTAAAAGCTTTTAAACTTATAAGAAATATGGATCAGATAGTAGAAGAAAGAAGAGAACAAAAAAGAAATACACCATTAGAAAATATAAATATATCTGCTAAAGCATATACATATTTACAAACAAGAGGGATAGAGATAATAAGCAATATAAGAAGCTTATCAGCTTATGACCATGCTACTTTGTTAAAACAATTAGGAAAACAAGCATATATAGAATTTTTAAAAGAAATAATGAGTTATGATTATGATATTTCTTATAATAAGTACTTAGAGAATATTGAGGAAATGACCGAAGAAGAAATTTTAGAAGAAGAGATAGACAAAATAGTAGCTACAGTTTTAGATACTGATATAGAAGAATTGAATTTATCAGTAAGAACATTTAATGCATTAAAAAGGGCAAATATATATACATTAAAGGCTATATCACAATTAACAGAAAAAAAGTTATTAGCTTGGAGAATGCGGCCCAAAAACTATTAAAGAAATTAAACAGATGCTTGCAGAATATGGATTAACTTTAAGAGAAGAAACGCAAACTGAAAATAGTGGGCAGTCTTCAGAGACAGTGGAAGTCAAACATAATAGTACATTAAAAGGAAAAGAAGACAATAAAGCTCATGAGACAAGTGCTGAGGACACATTTATCACAGATATAGTAGAAAATGCTACTAAAAGACGCGAATTAAGAGAACAATATGAACAGGCTAAAAAGTTAGTCGAAGCATATGAAAAATTATATGGAAAAGAGGATTCAAAAGATGCTCATCCTTTTGATGATAATAAATAAAACGGTTGGGGGGTAAAAATGGAAAAGCCTACTGAAACGAACTTACAAGTAATATCAAATACTGGAATATTAAAAAGATTAATTAATTTTTTTAAAAGAATATTTTATAAAAACGATGTAAAATATCCAATAGATGATAAGAAATCTTTAAATGATAAAAACTCATTCTTAAAAAATATCAAATTTAAAGAAGACCCGGATAAAGAAATGTTACTAAAAATACAAGATGATTTAGAAAAAAATGGTATTAATGCAGAAAATGCATATAATCTAACAAAAAATTTGACTGAAACACAAAAAAATAAATTATTAAACTTATACAAAGAACAAATTGAAATGTATGAGTCTAGTATAAAAAGTTATAAAAATAGAATATTAGCAATAAGAAAAAAGATAGTATAAATATTAATTGAGAGGATTTATGTCAAACAATATGTCTAATCGGATACAAATAAGGCCTGAACGGATAGTTCAAAAGTATCCGTTTGAGGCATTTTTTGAAAAAATTGAAGCGGATATTTTTACGATATAAAAAATATATAAAAATAAAGCAAAACTTTAAATTACACTGTGTCAAGTTTAAGGGGGTATGACACATGGTAAGCAATAAAAATAGAAAAAATATTGAAAATATGTTACAAAATTAAGAATGTGTGTTATAATAATGGTTCATTACTAAATAAAACCATTGGAATAGGAGTAAGTGCAATGTATATAGTTAATGATATAGCTTA
>CANRFH010000003.1 GCA_947629835.1 uncultured Clostridia bacterium
CAAATATAAAGAGAGAAAGAGCTTAGACAACTATTTTATTGTTTAAGCTCTTTTTAAAAAAGTGTCCGGATGTCAGAGGGACTAGAAAAATAGCTAGTTTTAAAGCATAAAATCACGTCCAAAAGGGACGAAAAATGGTGGGATTTTAAAATTCCACCATTTTTTACGTAAATATATTGAAAAAAAATCATAGTTGTGATATAAATTTAAATAGAAATATTATATGCATAGAAAGATAGTTTATGAAAAATATAAAAGATTACAATGTATCAGAATTAAAAAAAGAGCTAGAAAACCTTGGAGAAAAACCATATAGAGCAGAGCAAATATTTAAATGGCTATATAAAGAAAATGTAACAAGTTTTGACGAAATGACAGATTTATCATTAGATCTAAGGGAAAAACTAAAAAAAGAATATAGCATTTGCATATTTAAAATACTTGCAAAACAAGTATCAAAGGATGGAACAGTAAAATATCTATTTGACGTACTAGATGGTAATGCAATAGAAACAGTAGTTATGGAATACAAATATGGTAGAACTATCTGTGTATCTTCGCAAATAGGATGCAAAATGGGATGTAAATTTTGTGCATCAACAGGAATAGAATTTGCAAGAGATTTGACTAGCGGAGAAATTGTAGAAGAGCTTTTAGCTGCTGAAAGAGATTTGAACATTAAAATATCAAATATAGTATTTATGGGTATCGGAGAACCACTAGATAATTTTGATAATGTAATGAAGGCAATAGAGATTATAAATTACCCAAAAGGCTTAGGGATTGGGGCAAGACACATAAGTATATCAACCTCAGGAATTGTTCCAAAAATATATGAAATAGCAGACAGAGACTTACAATGTACACTTTCTATATCTTTACATGCGGCAAATGATGAGAAAAGAAGTAGCATGATGCCTATAAATAATAGATACAATATAGAAGAACTTATGAAGGCATGTAGATATTATATAGAAAAAACAAATAAAAGAATTTCTTTTGAATATGCATTAGCAAAGGACAATAATGACAATTTAAAAAGTGCAGAAGAACTAGTTCATTTATTAAAAGGTATGCTATGCCACGTAAACCTTATACCAATCAATAAAATAGAAGGTGGCGCATATTCAAAAAGTAGTAATAAAAGTATAATTGAATTTAGAGATTACTTAAATAGTAGAGGAATAACAGCAACAATCCGAAGAGAACTTGGATCCGACATAGATGCAGCTTGTCGGACAACTAAGGAGAAAAAGAGGTGGTAGAAGTTAGAAATGAAAGTTTTAGCAAAATCAGATAGAGGAAAATTAAGAGAGCAAAATGAGGATTATTACTATGTGTCTGATGAAGATAAAGTTCCAGGACTATATATGTTAGCAGATGGAATGGGAGGATATGAAGGAGGAGAAGTTGCAAGCAGACTTGCAATCGATGCTGCCGCAAGATATATAGGAAATCATTTTGATTTAATAGAGCATATGAAGGAAGATATTTTAGAGCTAATTGAAGATGCAATGAAATATGCAAACGAAATAGTATTTGATGTAGCAAAAAATTCAGAAGATTTACAAAGTATGGGTACTACTTTGGAGATTTGTCTAATATATAATAATAGAGCATATATTGGACATATTGGAGATAGTCGTATATACAGAATAAGAGGCAAGATTATTAGAAAGCTAACGACAGATCATAGCTACGTTGAACAATTAGTAAAGGATGGAACAATTACCAAGGAAGAGGCAAAAACCCATCCAAAGAAAAATATGCTTATGAAGGCATTAGGATGTTCAGAATATGTTGAACCAGATGTAATGGTAAAGAATTTTCAGCCAGAAGATATAATTGTTATGACATCTGATGGTCTTACAAATATGGTTGATGATAACAAAATATTTGAAACAATAAAAAATAATTTTGAAGCCAGTGATGAAATGCTTATTGATATGGCAAATGATGCTGGTGGCATAGACAACATAACAGTTGTCATTATAAAAAACTAGGGGAGTGAAAAAAGATGAACTTAGAAGGAAGATTATTAGGAAACAGATATGAAATAGTGCAAAGAATAGGGATAGGAGGAATGGCAACAGTCTATAAGGCAAAATGTCACGTACTAAATAGATATGTTGCAGTAAAGGTACTAAAAGACGAATTTACAACAGATGAGGAATTTATCAAAAGATTTAATACAGAAGCACAAGCAGTAGCAAGTCTAACACATCCAAATATTGTATCAGTATATGATGTAGGCAATGAAGGAGATCTATACTATATAGTAATGGAATTGATACAAGGAAAGACATTAAAAGAAATAATTACATCAGATGGAGCATTAAGCTGGAAATGGAGTGTAAATGTTGCAATACAAATTGCATCTGCATTAGAGACAGCACATAAAAATAATATAATCCACAGAGATATTAAACCTCATAATATAATAATCACAGAGGATGGAATTGCAAAAGTAACAGACTTTGGAATTGCAAAATCTGTATCAAATTCAACAATTACAGCTTTTGGTACAACATTAGGATCCGTACATTATTTCTCACCAGAACATGCAAGAGGTGGATTTACTGATGCAAAATCAGATTTATATTCATTAGGAGTAGTATTATATGAGATGCTAACTGGAAGAGTTCCATTTGATGCAGATACTCCTGTATCAGTTGCATTAAAACATATGCAAGAAATGCCAGTAGAACCAATAAATATAAATCCAAGCATACCAATGGCAGTAAATAAAATAGTTATGAAAGCAATGAGAAAAGATCCAGCACTTAGATATCAAACAGCAACAGAAATGATAAAAGATCTAACTTTATCATTGAAAAATCCTGATGGAGACTTTATTTCAGAAGCTGCTAGACAAAATGATTTTCCAACACAAGTTGTACCAACTATGGAACAAAGAGATATCAAAGATAAAATAAAAGAAAAGGATGAAGATGCTAAAAAGAATAAAAAAGAAAATTTCTTTATGAAGCATAAAACACTTACAGTAATAATAGCACTCATATTGCTATTTGCTCTAAGTTTAGGAGGAACAATCCTTGCATTTAACCTAACAAGGTCAAAAGATATTCAAGTACCAGAGTTAGTAGGTTTGACAGAAGATGAAGTAAAGAATAAATTATCTGGAACAAAACTTTCTTATGAAATAGTAGAAGAAAAGTATGATGTTGAGATAGATAATGGGCTTATCATATCACAAGATCCAGAATATAAAGCAGACTTTAAAATAAAAGAAAATACAAAAATTAAATTAGTAATAAGCTTGGGACAAAAAATAGTAAAAGTTCCAAAAGTTACAGGTTTAACACAAGATGAAGCAAAAACCATGCTAGAAGAAAATGACTTAGAAGTTGTTGTTGCAGAGGAATTTGATAGCAAAGTAGAGCAAGGATATGTAATAAAGCAAGATGTTGATCCAGAAACAGAAGTAGGAGCAGGATCTACTGTTACAATAACAGTTAGCAAAGGTATAGAAATGGCTACTGTTCCAAATGTTGTAGGAAAACCAAAAGCAGATGCTATAAAAGAATTAGAAGAAGCAGGACTTACAATTGCTGCAACAGTAAATGCTGAGGATAAGACAAAAGAAGATGGAACAGTATTAAAACAAAGCTTAGGGGCAGGAAGCAGTGTAGAAAAAGGAGCAAGCATAACTATAACTGTAAATCAAATACAACAAGTAATATCAGGAACTGCAAAGATTAATTTAAAATCATTATTAGGATATAGGGAAACATATACAAATGAAGTAGACCCAGTAACAGGAGAAACTAAACAAGTACCAGTTGACCCAAAATCTGTTAGTGTAGTTGTAAAAGTAGATGAAGAAACTGTTTATAAAAAATCTCACAAAGAAAATGAAACAAGTATAAATGTACCGATCTCAGGAGTCGGAACAGTTACTGTAAAAGTATTTGTTGATGATGTAAGAAAAGCAGAAAAACAGATCAACTTAAAGAGTTCAACAGAACTTCCAATAGAATAGTTAATAATGAGGAATCAAAAATGCAATCGAAATTAAAAGGAAGAGTAAAATCAGGATTAGGAAATGCTAATATATGGGTAAAAAAAGCATATAAAGTTTTTGAAGAAAAATATAATATGAAACTATTTCTAGGTACATTAAATATAGAACTTGATAGAGAAATTGTTTTAGATGACAATGAAAAGATTTTACCTAGTGAGTATGGTGGAGACTTTAATGTGCTTGTGAAAGAATGTAAAATATTAGGGCATAGAGGATATATTTTAAGAACTGAAAAAAACAACAAGAAAAATGGTGATCATCCTTTAAATATAATAGAAATTGTTACTGATATAAATATGAGAGAAACATATAATCTAAAAGATGGGGATGAAGTTATAATAGATTTAATTTAAAAATGAGTTTTAAAAAAACGATTTTAGTACTTGACAAGAATAATATGTTATTATATAAAATAGATAGAAAGTTTTGAAAGATTTTAAATCAAAACTATCTATCTATTTATTTTTTAATATTTTTTCAACTTAAGGTAAGACAAAATAAATCTTTTGGGGACTCTCCCAAAGAAAATCATTTATAAAACCACATAAAAATCAAAGCTTGTATATTAATTAAACTATATAAGAGGGAAAAGAGGAATAAAAATGTTATCAATAGTAAAATCTATATCACTATATGGTCTAAATGGCTATTTAGTTAATGTTGAGGTTGATGTATCTCGGAGGATTGCCTTCGTGGGAAATTGTTGGACTTCCAGATACAACTGTTAAAGAATCAAAGGAAAGAATAAAAGCAGCAATAAAGAATACAGGTTTAAAGCTTGAAAGTAGAAAAATAGTAATAAATTTATCTCCTGCAGATACTAAAAAAGAAGGCTCTATTTATGATTTACCTATGGCAGTTGGAATCCTAATGTCTAATGAATATTTAAAACCGCAATCAATAGAAAATACAATATTTATTGGGGAATTATCATTAGATGGAAAAATAAACAGAGTAAATGGAGTATTTCCAATAACTCTTGAAGCATCAAAACTTGGAATAAAGAAAATAATTCTCCCAAAAGAAAATGCAAAAGAAGCTGCAATAGTAAACAATATAGAAGTAATAGGGGTTAGCAATTTAAAAGAATTAATAGGTTATCTAAATAATCAAATAAAAATAGAAAGAGAGACAATTGAATTATTTAATATTTTCGATAAAAAAGAAAACTATACAATGGATTTTGCAAATGTAAAAGGACAAAAAAGTGTAAAAAGAGCATTAGAAGTTGCAGCAGCAGGAGGACACAATTGCTTACTTATTCGGAAGTCCAGGCTCTCGGAAAAACTATGATGGCAAAGTGTCTTCCATCAATACTTCCAGATTTAAGTTTAGAAGAAGCTCTAGAGGTAACAAAAATACATAGTGTATCTGGATTAATTGAAAAGGATATGCCGATAATCACAAAGAGGGTATTTAGATCTCCGCATCATACTATATCAGGGGCATCGCTTATTCGGAGGAGGAAGAATACCAAAACCAGGAGAAATAAGCCTTGCACATAATGGAATACTATTTTTAGATGAACTCACAGAGTTTAACAAACATACATTAGAACTTATGAGAGGACCATTAGAAGACCGGAAAAGTTAATATAAGTAGGGTGAATGCAAGTATTACATATCCTTGTAATTTTATGCTAGTTGCATCAATGAATCCTTGCCCTTGTGGATATTATGGTGCAAAGGACAAAAATTGTACATGCTCAAAGACACAAATTAGCAAATATATAAGTAAAATTAGTGGACCATTATTGGATAGAATTGATATACACATAGAAGTTGAAGCAGTAGATTATCAGAGCTTGAACAATGAAGAAGACGAAGAACCATCAGAAGAAATAAGAAAAAGAGTAAATAAGGCAAGAAAAATTGCATTTGAGAGATATAAAGAATATGGCATATATTCAAATTCAGAACTCACACCAAAATTAATAAATAAATATTGTAAATTAGAAGAGAAAGAAAAAGAAATACTACAAAATGCTTTTGAAAAATTAGGTTTTAGTGCAAGAGCATACGGAAGAATTTTGAAAGTTGCGAGAACAATTGCAGATTTAGATGAAAAGGAAAATATAGAATTAAAGCATATTACAGAAGCAATTAAATATAGAGATTTGGATAGAAAGTATTGGAATAATTAATAAAATGATAGAATACCAAAGAGATATAAGATAAGAGAGGAGAGATAAATATAGAAATACAAGAAATAAATATAGAAGATAATGAATATCCAATAAGATTAAAAACGATTAAAAATCCACCTAAAAAGTTATATGTAATCGGAAATAAAGAAATATTAAATCAAGATGGAATAGCAATAATAGGTTCAAGAAATTGCAGTGAAGAAGGCTTAAGAAATGCAAGATTATTTGCAGTAAATATTGCAAAGGCAGGATTTACTATAATTAGTGGAATGGCAAAAGGGATAGATACTGCTTCACATTTTCGGGGCAATAGAAGCGGAAGGAAAGACGATTGCTGTTTTAGGATGCGGCATAAAATATATTTATCCTCCTGAAAATAAAGAATTATATAACAAAATAATAGAAACAGGAGGAGCAATAGTAAGTGAATATCCAAAAGATACACCACCTGATCCAGAAAAGTTCAGGCAAAGAAATAGAATTGTGAGCGGATTAAGTACCCGGTATACTTATAGTCGAAGCTAGAAATAAAAGTGGAACAGGAATAACTGCTAGATATGCGAAACAGCAAGGGAAAAATATATTTTGTATACCAAGCTCCATAGAAAATAAAAAAGCAATGGGGTCAAATGGTTTTATAAAAAAAGGAGCTATTATGGTATTAGAACCAAGGGATATATTGGAAGAATATGGAATAAAAGAAGTAAGACAAATAACAATAGAAGATTTAAATACTTTGCCTAAAATATATGATTTAAAATTAAATAAAATAAAAGAAGAATATAGAGCAATATATGAGGTTTTATACGAGCCTTTAAATGTCAATGAGATAAGTATTAAGACTAATATTAGTATAACAGAACTTTATGAAAAATTATTTATGATGGAGATAGAAGGACTAATTAAAAAATATGAAAATAAATATGTGATAAAAAAAGAAGGATAAAATGAATCAAAAACAGATAGAGGGGAAAAATGGAGAAAAAATAGCTATAAAATATCTTGAAACAAAAGGGTATAAAATAGTTTGTAAAAATTTTAGATGCTTACAAGGGGAAATAGATATAATTGCAAAAGATAATGAAACTTTTGTATTTGTAGAAGTTAAAACTAGGACAAGTTTTAAATATGGAGAGGCAAAAGAAGCAGTAAATGAAACTAAGCAAAAGCATATATATAGAGCAATAGAATATTATTTATATAAAAATAGATTAGAAGATGTATTTGTGCGAATTGATGTGATTGAAATTTATATAATAAATCGGAGAAATAAAGATAAATCACATAAGGCAGGCAGTATAAAATATTTTCATTTACAAAATAGAATAAAAATGATAAAATATGTGTATAAAAAGATTAGGAGAGTTTTATATGCAAATACTTTTAATAATAATATTAATATTACTAAATGCATTTTTTGCAGCAACAGAGATAGCATTTATATCATTAAATGATGCTAAAATAGAAAAGCAAGTAAAAGATGGAAATAAAAAAGCAAAGAAAATAAAAAATATGCTAGTAAATCCAAGTAAATTTCTTGCAACAATACAAATTGGAATTACATTTGCAGGATTTTTATCAAGTGCATTTGCATCAGAAACATTTGCTGATGATTTAGCACCAATATTATATAATTTAATGCCTCAAATAAGTTTAGCTTCATGGAATAATATATCAATTATATTGATAACGATAGTATTGTCATATTTTACATTAATATTTGGTGAATTAGTACCAAAAAGAATAGCTATGAAAAATTATGAAAAAGTTGCTTTTGCATCTATTGGAATAATAAGAGCAATCTCAGTTATAACTGCACCATTTGTTAAATTCTTAACTTTCTCAACAAATGCAGTTTCAAAATTATTTGGCGTTTCAGAGACTGATGAAGAAACAGTAACAGAAGAAGAAATCAGAATGATGGTAGATGTAGGAGAAGAAAAAGGAACAATCGCAGAAGACGAAAAAGATATGATAAATAACGTTTTTGAGTTTAATGATAAAACAGTATCAGAGATAATGACGCCTAGAACAGAAATATTTGCAATAGAAAAAAATAAGACAATAACCGAAGTAATAGAAGAATTATCAGAAGATTTTAGATATAGCAGAATTCCTGTATATAATGATACAATAGACAATATTGAAGGAGTTGTCTATGTAAAAGATATTTTACTTTCAACTAAAAACAAAAATGCCAAAATTAAAAATTTAATAAAGGAAGCATATTTTGTATCTGATACAAAGCCAGTAAATGAGCTATTTACAGAACTTAGAAGAAGCAGAAAACAGATTGCTATAGTAATAGATGAATATGGTGGAACATCTGGAATAGTGACAATGGAGGATATACTAGAAGAAATTGTAGGAGAAATTTATGATGAGTATGATGAAATAGAAGATATGATAAAAAAGATAGATGATAATACTTATATTTTTAATGGAAATGTAGCACTTTATGAGGTAGAGGAAGAACTTGAAATTGAGATAGAGGACCGGAGATTATGATACACTTTCTGGACTTTTAGTAAACAAATTAGGCAAAATACCTACAAAGAAAGATATTGGAACAGTAATTGAGATAGGAAATGTAAGTTACAAAATAGAAAAAGTAAAAGATAAACATATATCACAAGTAAAAGCATGCAAGATAAATGAGGTTAATAAAGAATAAAAAAGCGCCAAGGCGCTTTTTTTAAAATATCAAATTCCATACTCCATTTGTAATTATGCAGAGAATAACTCCACAAAGAGTAGGGAGTGCAAAAGAAAGTAAAGTCCACTTCAAACTTTTTGTTTCTTTATAAACACTTATCAAAGTAGTGCTACAAGGGAAATGTAGTAAAGTAAATAGCATTACATTTATACCAGTAATTAGTGACCAACCATTAGCGACAAGTATTTCTTTTATTGCAAAAGTATCACCTAAATCAACTAAGGAGTTAGCAGACATATATGACATAAGGATTATTGGCAAAACGATTTCATTCGCAGGAATTCCTAAAATAAAAGCAGTAAGAATATATCCGGTCTAATCCCATAATTCTTGCAAATGGATCTAAGAAGTTTGCAATATAAGATAAAATACTCATATCTCCAATGGAAATGTTTGCAAATAGCCAAATTACAATACCAATAGGAGCAGCGACAGAAACTGCCCTTAGCAATACAAACAAAGTTCTATCTAATAATGATCTAACTATAATCTTCCCAACTTGTGGTTTCCTATAAGGTGGAAGCTCCAAAATAAAAGAAGAAGGAGAACCTTTAAGTATAGTCTTAGAAAGCAAATTTGAAATTACAAGTGTAAGGAAAATTCCAAGTAAAATAACTAAAATAACAGCTAGAGTTGATACAAAAGAAGAAAGAAAACCTGTAAAATAGCAACCTATAAAAATAGTAGAAACAGTTATTAAAAATGGAAAACGACCATTACAAGGAACAAATGCATTAGTAACGATAGAGATAATTTTTTCTCTAGGAGAGTCTATTATTCTACAACCGAATTACACCAGCAGCATTACATCCAAATCCCATACACATAGTTAGTGCTTGCTTTCCAGTAGAGCAAGCTTTTTTAAAATAATTGTCTAAATTAAAAGCAATTCTTGGGAGATATCCTAAATCTTCAAGCAGTGTAAATAGTGGAAAGAAAATAGCCATAGGAGGTAACATTACAGCAATGACCCAAGTCACAGTTTGATACATACCGTAAATTAATAAATTAGTCCAAAATTCTGGAATGTTTAAGTTATGAAAAATGATAAGTAGTTTATCTTGAATAGCACCAAACATATTTGATAAAAGTGAAGATGGATAATTTGCACCAGCAATTGTAATCCAAAAAATAACTGCTAAAAAAGCAATCATTATCGGAATACCGAATTTTTTAGAAGTTAAAATTTTATCTATTTTTCTTGATTTTAAGTTATATTTTGAATTAGCAAATATGCAAGTTTTTTCTCTAATTTTCTCTGCCTCAGATATGATAGATGAAACTATGCTATCACGAATAGAAGTAATGCTTGAAGATTCATTACTTAAATTTGTTTTTATTTGATTAAGTTTTTCTTGTATATCAGAATCATTTTCTAAGTCTATATGAAAACTAGCTTTTAGTGCTTCGTTTATAGAGATGTTTTCATCAAGTAGTTTTAAAGAAATCCATCTAGAAAGATATTGTTTTTCGATAGGTAGTTTAGACTTTACATCTTCTTCAATAATGCTTATACATTCTTCAACCTCAGGAGAGTATTTAAGTTTAGATGGAACGCTTTGGGTATTATTATGATTTTCTAATGTAGAGTAGATAACTTCTAAAAGTTTTTTTAAAGTCTTCGATTTATTTGCAATAGTTCCAACAACAGGAACTCCAAGTAATTCTGATAATAATTCTAGATTAATCTCAATAGATTTCTTTTTTGCTTCATCTAGAAGATTAACACAAACTATAACATTTGGTGTCATCTCCAAAATTTGAAAAACTAAATTTAAATTTCTCTCTAAACAAGTTGCATCAACTACAACTATGCAAAGGTCGGGATTTCCAAAACAGATATAATCTCTTGCAATTTCTTCCTCTGATGAATTAGACATCAAAGAATATGTACCAGGTAAATCTACTAAAAGAAAATCTTTTCCATTATATGAACATTTACCATAAGCATTAGAAACAGTTTTTCCAGGCCAGTTACCAGTATGTTGATGCATACCAGTTAAATTGTTGAAAATGCTGGTTTTACCAACATTAGGATTTCCAGCAAAAGCTATTGTATAATCACATCCGTATTGCTTTTTCAAAAATATCTCTATCTAATGCATTACTTCCAGTAGAACTAGATGTAAGTCCCATTATATCACCTCTCATAAATAATATATAAATATGTTAAAAATTAAGATAGTGTGAAATGAATTTCACACTATTTATATATTTCTATTTAAATTACCTCTATTAAACTTGCATCTTCTTTTCTTAAAGCAATTAATGTGCCTCTTATTTCAAATGCAGTAGGGTCGCCAGAGGGACTTTTTAAAACAGGAGTTATTTTAGTATTTTGTATAATTCCTAAATCTAAAAATCTTCTTTTCAAAGGACCATCACATTTTAATTTTTGAACAGTGCAAGGTTTATTTAGTGGTATATCATATAAAGTTTTCATATCTTATGTGACCCCCGACATTTAAAAGTTAGTTTCTCTAATAATATTTTATACAAAAAGATACATTTTGTGATAAATATTTTATTATATGTTCTAGGACTGTTAAGTTGACCCAAAAATATCAGATATTAGCATTGACAAACGCGAAAAAACAATGTATAATAAATATTAAAGTCAAAGAATGGGAGGTATTTATATGCTAGCAAAGTATTGGAAAAAAATAGGAATGATAATTGTAATTATTGCCTGTTTATTTAATATAGTTATAAAGTTAGTACAAAAAATACCATATAGAGAACAACTAACCCAGTCAGCTGAATATGTTTCAGAACAAGAAAAGAAAGATTAATTTCTGATAGATAAACAAAGATAGAAAGAGGTGAAATTTACAATGAAAACAGATATACAACCAGAATTTACAGATGCAACAATAACTTGTGCTTGCGGAAATGTAATAAAAACAAAATCAACAAAAAAATCTATGAACGTTGATATTTGCTCAAACTGTCATCCATTTTGGACAGGTAACTTAAAACAAAATACAACAGGTGGTAGAGCAGATAGATTTAAGAAGAAATATGGTATAAAATAAAAAGAAAAATCTGGAAACTAGAAGTTTGCCAGATTTTTCTTTTTATTAAAATTTTATTGACAACAAATATTTGGTCATATATAATATAATTGTACAAATGAAAAGTAAAGCAATAAACAAAAGGAGGAAGTAACATTGAAAAAAACTAAAACAATATTTGTAATAATTATCTTTACAATGATATTACTCATACAATTTAAAGTAGATGCAAAAAGTATTGCAGATTTAATTCGTCCTATCGAATATACAGAAGAATTTAAACAATATTTAAATCTAAGTGATGAAGAAAAAGAGAATGTATCTATTATACCAAGACCTTATGTAATAATGAAAACAGAGAATAGATTTAAAAATCCTTTTAAATTAGCTAGAATTGTAGGATCAACAGCAGAAACATCATATACATTACAAACTATTATCCCAGAGAATTTAGTTATAAAAGATCAAAGAGATACAGACACTTGCTGGGCATTTGCTGCTATTTCTTCATTAGAAACAAATTTAGCACTTAAAAACTATAAAAACAATATTCCAAATAAAGTTTATGACTTTTCAGAAAAACATATGGAATATGGTGTGACTAGAAAATTTTTAAATAATCAAATAAATATATATGGATTTAATAGAGAATTAAATTCCGGAGGAAATTATATTCTTGCTTCTGCATATTTAACAAATGGATTAGGAGCTGTAAATGAAGACTCAATGGTTTTTGATAATAAAGTTGATGAAATAGAATTAAGCCAAATACAAAATAAGCCAGTTACAAGCCAAGTACTAGATACAAAAGAATTTGCAGAATATACTAATGCAGATGCAACAATAAAAGAACAAATTAAGGATTATATAAAAAATTATGGTGGACTAACAGCTTGTGTATATGGAACACCATTATTTTCTGAATACTACAATAATAAAACAGGAGCAATGTATTGTGATAATACTGAAAACTGTCCAATGACGCATGCTGTTACAATAGTAGGTTGGGATGATGAATATAGTAAAGACAATTTTAATGAGGCTCATAAACCTACAAATAATGGAGCATGGATAGTAAAAAATTCATATGGAACTGAAAGAGAATTTGAAATAGATGATTTTAGAGAAGATATATTTTCATTATATAAAGAACATTGCCAAGAACAAGGATGGAATGAACCATCTAATATTACAGAAGACTTTATAAAACAAGTATTAACAGCATCAGGTTATACTATAAACGGAGAAGAGGCTAGCATAAATATAGGAGACAACGGATTCTGGCATATTTCTTATGAAGATGTAAATATATATTCACAATTACAAGGAATAACTAATGCCTTGGATGAAGTAAATTATGATAATATTTATCAATATAACTATAATGGAACAGTAGGGTCTATGTCATATGAAGCACAAAAAATATATTTAGCAAATATATTTAGCAAAAAAACAAATTCAGATGAATATATTAATCAAGTTGCATTAAATGTTCCAGAAGAAGTTACTTGCAAAGTATATGTTAATACTAATGGAACTAGTTTAGATTTAGATAATTTACAAAAAGTCCAATTACAAGAAGGAGAGTCAGAAACATTTGATGCAGGATATCATACATTAGAATTTTTGAATCCTATAAAAATTACAGGTACTTCATTTGTAGTTATGGTTGAAATGCAGGGAACTAGGGAAAATAAAATATCATATTCAGTTGAGGGAAATATACCAGATAGTGAATATGATTCAATTGAAATAGAAGAACGGAAAATGTTTTGTGTCAGCAGATGGTTATATAGAAAATGGAGAATGGTTAGATTTATCGACATTGACTCAGCATAATGAAAGAAGCACAAATGTAGATTCAACAATAAAAGCCTTTACAATATCAAATGTTGAAGAAGAGAAAATATTATCAAGGATAGAGATAAAAATGCCTCCAACAAAAACTTCATATATAGAAGGAGAAAATTTTGATAGCACAGGAATGAAAGTTGTTGCTATATATGACAATGGAACATCTGAGGAAATAACAAATTATACATTAGAAGATGCAACGTCTTTGAGAGAGGGACAAACATCAGTTAAAATAAAATATAATGGACAAGAAGCAATTCAAGCCATAACAGTAGCCAAAGTAGTAGAAGAAGGACCAATTGGAATAACTTTTAATGATGCTAATAGTAGCATAGAAAGTTTAAGAACATACACATATACGACTGATACAAGTAAAAATTATGTGTTAGCAGAAATAAAAGTAACAAATCTATTAAGAGATTTAAATAATGATAGTTATGAATATTATTATTATATATCAACAAATTCATCAGAAACAGAGATAAATGATTGGGTGAAAATTAATGAAAATCAAACATCAGAAAATTCACTTATTTTAAAAATAAACTCGAAGGATATTAAAAATTACGATAAAATTTCAGATGCAGAGAAGGTATATTTATACATAAAGGAAGTAGTAACCAAAGGCGAAAATCAAAAAACTACAATATCAAAAGGAATTGAGATAAAATCAAAAGTAGATAAAGCAGAAGTATATGTAGATGATGTAAAATATACAGCACCTTTGACTAATAATAATAACGATGACGATAGCAATGATAAAGATGGTACAACAATAGGAGGAAAATTGCCACAAACAGGAGAGGGCATAATGATAATAGGAGGAATAGTTATCATATTTGTACTAGGAATTATATTTGCTAAAAAGTATATAAAATACAATGAAAAGATGTAAAACAAATAAAAAAATCTGGCTTTATAAGCCAGATTTTTTTATGTACCTAATTATTTATTAGTTTCTTTTTCTTTGAAAACTTCTGCAGCAGCTCCAAGTCCTGATAAAGCTTTTGTTGCTTCAAATGGGATAAATACTTTATTTGCATCTCCGTTTGCAACTTCCTTTAAAGCTTCTAGTGATTTTAATTGAACTAGTTTTTCATCAGGGTTAGCTTTCTTGATTGCAGAATAAACCATTTGAACTTCTTGTGCCTTAGCTTCTGCGACTTTCTTAATAGCTTCAGCCTCACCATCAGCACGTCTAATTTTTGCTTCTTTATCAGCCTCAGCTTGAAGAATAGCAGCTTCTTTTTGACCTTCGGCTTGAAGAATAGCAGCTTGTCTTTCACCTTCAGCTTGAAGAATAGCAGCCCTTTTATTTCTTTCTGCATTCATCTCTTTTTCCATTGCATCACGGATGTCAGCTGGTGGAGTGATATCTTTGATTTCAACTCTGTCTACTCTACAACCCCATTGATCAGTAGCTTCATCTAGTATAACTCTAAGTCTATCGTTAATCATATCTCTTGAACTAAATGTTTGGTCTAAGTCCATTTTACCAATGATATCACGAATAGTTGTAATTGCTAGATATTCAATACCTTTTCTTAAAGATTGGATTTCATAAACTGCTTTTGCAGGGTCTGTAACTTTATAGAAAACTACAGTATCTATAGTTATTGTAACATTATCTTTTGTAATAACTCCTTGAGGTGGAATGTCCATTGTTTGTTGTTTTAAACTAACAACTGAACGAACATGATCAAAGAAAGGGATAATTATTGTAAGACCAGCATCAGCTATCTTATGATATTTTCCTAATCTTTCAATGATGTAAACCTCAGCTTGTTTAACGATTTTAATTGATTTAAATGCAATTATTAAAACGATTACAAGTAATACTATTAAAAACCACATAAAAAATCCTCCTTATTTATTATTATTAAATATTAAAGACTTATTTTTTAGAAACGACAGCTTTTACACCGTCTATCGCATCAACTTTAACTTTATCACCAACGGAGAAAGTTTCATCTTTAGACATTGCAGTCCATTTTTCAGAACCAACTTTAATTTGTCCTACCTTAGATGAACTGTCAAAGTCCCTAGTTACGATAGCTTCTTTTCCAATTATTGAATAAGCATTAGTTTTTATAGCAGGGTCTTTGTTATTTGCAAATTTATCTACAAATGGTCTTGTAAGTAAAAGTAGTAAGCAAGATGATATAACAAATACAGTCATTTGAATAAATAAATTTGATGTAAATAAACTAACTATACAAGTTATAACTGCTGCAACTCCTAACCAGAAAATCATAAAGCCAACGGTTATCATTTCTGCGATAAAGAATACACCTGCTGCAATTAACCAAATATACCACATAATAAACACTCCCTTTTTTTGAGCTAAGGTAAGCTCTATTATAATATATTTTATGCTTATAAAAAATCTCCAATTCATATTATACTACATTTTTCTAGAAAAATAAAGTATTTTTTACAAAATTTACATAATATTTATTGAAAATATTAAATTATTGTGCTAGAATTGAAAACAAAAGGGAGGAAAAACATGGAAATTATATATCGGAACAACAAATCAAGAAAAAAGAAATCAAGTACAAAATTTTTTACAATATAATAATTATGATGTAAAGTTAATCACACTTAAAGAAATAGGTTTTAATGAAGAAATTGATGAAAACGGAGAAACATTTGAAGAAAATTCATTTATAAAAGCAAAAGCAGTAAAAGAATTTTGCAAGAAAAATAATATAGAAAAGATAGTAGTTGCAGATGATGCAGGTCTTGAAGTAGAAGCATTAGGTGGAAGACCAGGAGTGCATACTGCAAGATATGGAGGAGATCACGCACCACAAAAAATAGTTTTAGACAAATTGTTAGACGAAATGAAGGATGTACCAGAAGGAAAAAGAAATGCAAGCTTTAAGTGTGTAATAACAGCAATACTTTTAGATGGAAGTAAAATTGTATGCAAAGGTGAAACAAAGGGAAGAATTGCTATGGAATGTGGAACAATGGGAAAGCTAACTTTTGGACCAGTTTTAATTCCAGATGGATATAATAAAGTTATGAATGATTTAACAGAAGAAGAAATAGGACATACACATAGACAAAAAGCATGGAAAGAGTTATTAGAAAAGATAAATAATAATTAATTCTAAAACTTAGCTTGTAAATTTGAAAGGAATGGTTAATAAATAATGAAATTTAAAAATCTAATTGGACATTTAAAAACAGTAATTAAACATAAATGGGTAGTATTTAAACTTTGTGTAAAAGCAGGAATACCACTAAGAGGATTAGTTCATGATTTATCAAAGTTTTCTCCAACAGAATTTTTTGAATCTGTAAAATACTATCAAGGAGGAAAAAGAAGTCCAATAGTTGGAGCAAGGAACGATAAAGGTTATTCTGAGGCTTGGCTACATCATGCAGGTAGAAACAAACATCATTTGCAATATTGGTATGATATAGATGTAGATAAACCGATAGTGATGCCATATAAATATAGTGTAGAAATGATTTGTGATAAATTAGCAGCAGGTATAGTTTATCAAGGCAAAAATTGGACTAAGGAATTTGAAATAAATTATTGGAATGAAAAGGAGAAGAATAAAAAATATGTTCATCCAAAAATAAATGATTTTGTAACAGAAGTATTTACAGAGGTGAGCGAAGATGGAATAAATAAAGTTATTACAAAGAAAAATCTAAGAAAAATATATGAAAAAAATTGTAAATAGATAATTTTTATAAAAAAATTGGCGAATAATAAAATATTCGCTTTTTTCATACATAAAAAAACAAAAAAATAACAATTTTTTATTGACTTTTACTAACAGTTGGTATAGTATAAAATTATATTATTATAAACAAAGGAGATAAAAAATGAGAAAAACGATTAGATTAATATTTACCATATTAATTGTGGTAGCAATTTTAGGAATTTATACAAATGTATGTGCTACATCAGCAGGTTCATCTGAGGCATCATCAGATGCATCTTCTGACGGATCATCTAGTTCTCAAGCTCCAGAAGAAACAGCAGAAACAGTTACAATAAGTGAGAGTGCGATAACTATTAAAGTAGATGAAACAAAAGTATTAACAGCAGAATCATCTGATGAAGAAGCAACAATAACTTGGGAAAGTGATAAAGATACAGTTGCAACAGTAGTAAATGGAACAGTTAAAGGAATAAGTCCAGGTAGTGCAACAATTACTGCAAAAGGAAAAACAGCAACAGCCACTTGCACAGTAACAGTAGAAGCAAAAGAAGAAACAACTGTAACAGAATCAGACTTTTCAAAAGCAAAAGTTAATGTAAGCAAAGATGGAAGATTTTACGTTGCTGTAGCTATTACAGGGGCAACAATAAATGAATCAAGTGATTATTATGCAATGATTACAGAAACAAATACAAAACCATCCATACCAGAAGATTTACTTGTTAAAAATGGTGTATTTTCACTATTAAAAGATAAAAACAGTAAAACAACTCTTAATTTAGTAATTTCAGAAGAAATTATGGATAAAATGGTGTCAAATAAAGATATGTATTTATGGGTTATTGAAAAACCTGAATACAAAGTAAATGCTGATAATACACCTAAATTTGTAAAATTTTCATCTGAGACAGAGTCTGTAAAATTAAATAGAGTAGCAGAACCTACATATGCAGATGCATTTTTTGCAACAGATATGACTTATAATTCAGATCAAATAATATTAAATTTTACTTCATCAGAAAATGGCCAAAGAAATATGCAAATTAAAATAGGTAAAATAACAGATAAAGCTATTTTACAAAAAATAAAAGATCAAAATGCTACTGGATTTAGTGATTTAATGCGATTTGCTAAATCAGATAAAAGTTTTTATAATAAAACATCTAAAATAGATGTAAAAGGCTATGGAATAAAATATGAAGCTGGAACTGGATATGATACAAACTTATCTATAATAGATATTGGAAAAAATTTGGAAGATGATGCATATTATTATTTATATGTAAAAATGGATGACGAAAATGGAAAATATATAGCTCAAGAGGCTGTTACATTAGGACAGAGCAGTGTAATTGAAGATGGAAAATGGTATATATTCTTCTATGGAAATGAAGATTTTAAATGGGGTGATTTAGGATCTGCTACAACAGATGGAACCCAAATGCCAGGGAAATTACCACAAACAGGTCAAGCAATATTAATACCTATATCAGTGGTTGCAGCAATTAGTGTTGGAATATTCTTTGCTAAAAAATATAAAAAATATGAATTTTAATTAAAGAAAATCAAATAATAAGAGTGCTTTAAAAAACTTTACTTTTTAAGTGGAGTTATTAAGCACTCTTTTATTTTGTAAAATTTTATTCATATAAATCAGGCTCGTACAAATCTTCTATATATACATCTTTATCACCAGAACCATCTATAAATCCAACAGTTGCAATATTGTCATTTATTTCTTGTATCCATACAGGTCTGTCATCATAAAGCACTTCGCATTTTTCCTTATTTTTTAAAATTTCATGTATTCTTTGAACATTCATAAAAAACCTCCTAAAACAAAAGTATATTAAAGTTTGCTTAATAATTTAAATAAAATATGTCTTTAAAAACAGTATATACAACTTTTGGACAAAATATAACTATGAATGCATAATTTTTTGTTTATGACAAATAATAGTTTTAAAGTAAATTAAAAGGAGGAATAGTTTTGAAAGCAACAGGCGTAGTTAGAAGAATAGATGATTTAGGAAGAATAGTAATTCCAAAAGAAATAAGAAAGGTACTTCGAATAAAAGAACGGCGATCCACTTGAAATCTTCACTGATAAAGAAGGGGAGGTTATCTTGAAAAAATATTCTCCTATTGGTGAACTTTCGGAATTTGCAACTGGATATGCAGAAACATTATCAAAGACTACAGGACATATAGCTTGCATAACTGATAAAGACACAGTAATTGCTGTATCTGGTGGATCAAAAAAAGAATTTTTAGAGCAGGACTTATCAAAAGAACTAGAACAACTAATGGATGATAAGGAAATATATATAAGCAAAGATAATAACGAAGTATCTATACCGGTCGTAAAAAATGACAACAAAGAAAGAAGATTTAATTCACAAGTTGTATATCCCATAATTGCACAAGGAGATGTTGTAGGAAGTGTTATTCTTCTATCAAAAGATCCAAAAACAAAAATGGGAGAAACAGAGGCAAAGGTTGCTCAGTCAGCAGCAGGTTTTTTAGGAAGCCAAATGGATTTATAACAAACCAAAATATCTTAAGGATTAGATTCTTAGGATATTTTTTTGTAATAGAATACAAGATTGACAACTAACTTTAATATAAGTATAATAAAAATGTAATAAATAGCATGGGAATAGAGGTAAAAAATGGATTTAAGTAAAAATGTTCAATACGTAAAAGGTGTTGGAGAAGAAAGAAGTAAAATATTAAATAGACTTGGAATATTTAATTTAGAAGATTTGATCACATATTATCCAAGAGATTATGAAGATAGAAGTAAAGTAAAAAATCTTGAAGATACAGTAGACGGAGAAGAAACATTAATTAGAGCAGTTGTTGTAACTAAAATGCAAGTTATTTCTGCAAGAAGCAGAAAAATGAAAATTTGCAAAATGATAGTAAGAGATGAAACAGATGCTTGTGAAGTGGTTTGGTACAATCAGCCATATCTAAAACAAAGATTTCAAGTAGGAGAAGAATATAATTTCTTTGGAAAGATTTCAAAGAAAAGTGGTCATATTGTAATGAATTCACCTGTATTTGATAAAAACGGAATATCTAGCAATACAGGAAAGATTATACCTATATATCCTCTTACATATAATATTTCTCAAAATCAAATAAGAAAAATTATAGAAAATGGTTTAAGCTTAGTTCAAAATAACCTAGAAGAAACTATGCCAAATTATATTCTAGAAGAATATAATTTGCTAGATATAAACTCAGCAGTACATAAAATACATTTCCCTCAAAATTTTGAAGAATTTCAAAAAGCAAGGACAAGACTTGCATTTGAAGAACTTTTGATAATGCAGCTATTGCTTTTATCTTTAAAAAATAAGGCTATGAAAAAAGAAAGTGGAATAGCATTTGATAAAAATGTAAAAATGTCTGATGTTATAAATAAACTTCCTTTCAGGCTAACACATGCCCAATTAAGAGCCTTAGAAGAAATAGATAGAGATATGGAATCTGATAGGTCTATGAATAGATTACTTCAAGGAGATGTTGGTTCTGGAAAAACTGTTGTTGCAATAATTGCAGCATATAAAGCAGTAAAATCTGGCTATCAAATGGCAATAATGGCACCAACATCGATTCTTGCATCTCAACATTTAGAAAGTTTTACTGAAATTCTTGAACCTTTTGGAATAAAATGTGAATTATTAATAAGCAATATGCCTGCTAAAAAGAAAAGAGAAGTATTAGAAAAAATTCAAAATGGAGAAATAGATGTAGTTATTGGAACTCACTCAATCTTGCAAGAAAATGTACAGTTTAAAAATTTAGGACTTGTAATTACTGATGAACAACATAGATTTGGAGTAAATCAAAGAAAAGTTATAAGTGAAAAAGGAAAAAATGTTGATAAATTAGTTATGACAGCAACACCTATTCCAAGAACTTTGGCACTTATATTATATGGAGATTTGGACATTTCTATCATAGATGAACTTCCGCCAAATAGAAAGAAAATAGATACATTTGCAGTTGGACTTTCTATGGAAGATAGAGTTAATAACTTTATAAAAAAACAAGTAAATGAAGGAAGACAAGCATATATTGTATGTCCACTTGTAGAAGAAAATGAGGATATCGATGCAAAGTCAGTATTGGAATTATTTGAAAAATATAAAACTCAAATTTTTAGTGAATATAGGGTAGAATATATTCATGGAAAACTAAAACAAAAAGAAAAAGACGAAATAATGGAAAAATTTAAAAATGGCGAAATTGATATTTTGATTTCAACAACCGTTATAGAAGTTGGTGTAAATGTGCCTAATGCAAGCATTATGGTTATTCAAAATGCAGAAAGATTTGGACTAGCAGCACTTCACCAATTAAGAGGAAGAGTTGGAAGAGGTGAATATCAATCATATTGTATACTTAAATATCAAGGAAAGTCTGATAATGTAAGAGAAAGAATGAAAGTAATGCAGGAGACAAATGACGGTTTTGTAATATCCGAAAAAGATTTGGAATTAAGGGGATCTGGTGAGTTTTTTGGAACAAAACAACATGGAATACCAGATTTTAAAGTCGCAAACCTTTTTGAAGATATGGATATTTTGAAAAAAGTTCAAGCCCTAGCGATAAAGATAATAGATGAAGACGCAAACCTAAAAGAAGACAAAAATATTTTATTAAAAAAAGCAGTAGATAAAAAATTTGACGGAAATATAGAAATATAACAAAAAAATAACAAAAATTACTTGATATTTTTTGCAGATTATTGTATGATATTATATGTAAAATTAAAACTAAAAATATATTTAGGAATAAGGGGAAGCAAAAATGAAAAAAATAATAGTGTTTACAATAGTAATCTTGTCAGTAGTAATGTTATATGCAAGTCAAGTATTTGCATCAGAAGAGATACTAAATGGAGTTGCAACAAGCTCATTAATAGAAATTTCAGAAGATCAGAAAAAAGACTTGCAAGGATTTATTGACCTTTATGGATCAGAACCTTACGGATTTACAGCTTTCGTATTAGATAAAATAAGACTTTTTAGTATTCCATTTTGTTTTTTAGGAGTAGTAATAAGTGCTGTATATCAATATGTAATAGGTATTAGAAAACTAGATGTAAGGTACAAAGGATTTTATACCATGATAGCCTTTATTACATTATTTGTAATTGCACAAGTATTACCACTTGTATTTGTAATAGTGATAAAAGGATTCGGAAGGAGTTAACAAATGAAAGTTTTATTTGCTGTTAATAATGAAGAAATATCAGAATCAATTACTAAACTATATCAAAAAGAATATAGAGAAATTATATCTGGTAAAAATGTTTATTATTTTAATGCAATAATAAAAGAACTACAAAGAGATCAAAGCTATGATAGGGTGGTAATAAGTGAAGACTTAGAGCCATTTACAAATAGCAATGTTGATTTTATAGATAAGTTTTTATTTGAACAATTAGATAAAATTAGTGATGAAGCAACAACAGATACAGGAGCAGATATACCAATTATATTTATAGCAACTGATAGACGCTCAAAGTCAGACAATTTGTTATCTAAATTATTTTCAATAGGAGTATATGATGCACTCCTTGGTTCAGACAGAAGCATTCCAGAGGTTTGCAAATTATTAAATAAACCTCGTACAAAAAAAGAAGCAAAAGTATATTATAAAATAGAAACAGATGAAGTTGAATATAAAGCAGAATCTGAAGACAGTGTTAGTGAAACAGAAATACAAAACATTTTGACATACTATAAAAGATTAGGAAGAAATACTGATAGATATGTAGAAAGTTTTGATAACATAGCTGCCCAATATAATGATGCACAACTTAGAATAATATCTACATTTTTACCAATAAATGTAAAAGCAGTACTTGAAGCAGAATCTCCTAAATATCAGTCAATTATGACTTTTGGAGAGGGCACATATAAAGGTCAGGCAAAGAAAGATGAGCCAAAGAATGATTTGAAAATTGGTTTTATTGAAACTCAGTCTAATAAAGGAAAACCTACAAAACCAGTTGTTATTCCATCAGCTGTCAATAAAGAAGCAGTAACTAAGCTTACAAGAAAGATTGAAAATACAGATAATAAAGAAGAAATTAATGAAAATGCTTTTTCTGATATCATAGAAGAACCAGTAGAACCTGTAAAAAGAGGAAGGGGCAGACCAAGAAAACAAGTAGATCCTAACCTTGAAAATGAGACCCCACAGGTTAAGAGGGGAAGAGGAAGACCAAAAAAACAGGTAGAAGAGCAAGTAACTGAACCAGAAGAAGATAATGTACTTCCAGGTTTTGATGAAATTGAAGAGAATACTCTACCAGGTTTTGACGAAATTGAGGAAAATACCTTACCAGGCTTTGAAGAATTAGATGATACACAAGATACAGAGCATACTGAATTAGAAGATAATTCTGAACCACAAGACAATGATTTAACAAGATTAATATCAAGAGATAAAAAGGTAGTAGCATTCGTTGGAACAACAAAATGTGGTACATCTTTCTTAGTAAATAACATTGCAGAAATACTTGCAAATGTAAATATAAATGTAGCAATACTAGATGTTACAAGCAATAAAAATTCATATTATATATATACAAAAAATGAAGAGCCTTTAAGAAAAAAAGCATCAGGTTGCATAGAAGCATTAGAACAAGGCATTGCAAATGGAATAAATGTAAGCAGAAACTTAACTGTATTTACATCAATTCCAGGTAAAAAAGTAGAAGTAAATAATATAGAGGCAATATTAAGCACATTATTAAATAAATACTCATTAGTAATATTAGATTGTGATTTTACAACAGATTATAAATACTTTAATATTGCACAAGAAATATATTTAGTACAAAGTATGGACATTTTAACAATCCAACCATTAACAGCCTTTTTAAGAGATTTAGAGACAGCATATAATGGTATTCAATCTAAATTTAAAATAGTATTGAACAAGGCTATGAAAGTTAGAGGATTAAGTGAAAAAGCAATAGTAGGAGGCATGTCTTGCTATAATGATCCAGAAATGTCTTATATGAGAGATTTATTTAATAGAGATAGAATACAAACAATTACAATATCATTTGATGAAGAGGCACTATCAAAATATTTATCAGGAATAGTTGATTGCATTGTAACTACAAATGGATATTCAAAACAATTTATGGTTGAATTAAGAAGACTAGCTGATAAGGTATATCCACTAGTTGCAAATAAATATAAACCAGATTATTCTAAAAATAATAAATTTGAAAGCCAAGAAATAGAAAATAATTTTAGTAATAGTATGAATAGTACATTAGCTAAAATGAAAGGAAATATAAAATAATTAGAGAGGAAATAAAAGATGGTTTTTGCTGTAATAATAATATTAGTAATGATAGTTATAGCATTATTGGTGTACAACATAGTAATTAATAAGAAAATCAAGACATTTAAAGATATTAATCAAAAAGTTACAAGCTTGAATGTTTTGCAAGACTTTATGAGTACAGTTGGCGATACTATGACTGTTGATGAAAAAATAATTAGAATAAATGAGATATTGATAGAACAATATGCGATTAAATATTCAACAATAGTTATGTTTAATGGTACAGAATATGTTATAAAAGCATCAAATGTTGATAGAAAACATTGGGAAACTTTAAGAAACTTGCAAAATGAAGAAATATTTAAAGATAGTATAACAACTGCTAAACCTAAATATATAACTGTAAATAAAGAAGAAGAAAGATTACCATATCAAAAAATGGAATTCGGAAGAGCTAAATCAGCTATGTTTTTCCCTCTATATATAGACAATGTATATATAGGATATTGGATAATCGAAAGTGGACAAATGCACGCATTTGACAATATTGATACAACAATATTAGAGGTAGTAAAAGAAAATATTATATCAATATTTAAGATAGTATCTTATCAAAATATAGTAGAAAGTCTAACAAGACAAGATTTATATTCTGATTTAAAGAGTTCAGAATATTTATACGAAGATGGAAGAAAAATAATAGATAGTTATACTATGTCTACTGTATGTATGTTTAAAATTACAAATTTGGAAGAAATTAATAAGAATGTAAACAGAGATACTGGAAATCAAATGATAATAGACGTATGTGATTATATAAAAGAAAAATTATCTAAGGAATATTTATTTGTTAGATATATGGGACCAAAATTTGCAATAGTATTTTCAGGTGTTGATGTTGATGGAGTTGTAGAATTTTTAAATGATATAAAAAGAGAAGTAGAAAATCTAGAAATTGAGGATGTAGTTGCAGCAGAGGAAAATGAAAAAGACACTAAAAAGAAGAAGAAACAAATAGTTACGACACATCCAAAATTAAACTTTATTCTTACAACATATTATAAAGGAACAGCCTTAGAGGCAGTACTTAAAAAACTAGAAGAATATTTAGACACAGCAAAACCAAATGAAAATGATATTAATCAAATATAGTTAGGAGGAAAAAAGATGGATTTAGATAAGACAATGAATTTTAAGGTAGAAAATGACAAAAACGTTAAATATAAAGAGGTGCTTACAGAAGTATATAAGGCATTAGAGGAAAAGGGATATAATCCAGTTAATCAAATAGTTGGATACATTTTATCAGGTGATCCAACATATATTACAAGCCACAATGATGCAAGAAATATAATCAGAAAAGTAGAAAGAGACGAGCTATTAGAAAAAATGGTAAAAACATATATAGGAATAGAATAATAATATGAGAAGTTTAGGAATTGACTATGGCGATTCAAGAGTAGGACTAGCTATATCAGATGAACTAAATATTACAGCACAGGGGATAGAAACTGTACATCATAATGGAAATGATAAAATAGTATTAAAAAGAATAGAAGAGCTTTTAAATATGTATGAAATTTCTACATTTGTAGTTGGGATGCCAATAAATATGGATGGCACTTCAGGAGAAAGGGTAGAAATTACTAAAAAATTCATACATAAATTAAAATGCAAATTTAATAATATAAAGATAGAGACTGTTGATGAAAGATTGACAACTGTCCAAGCTCACAAAACAATGAATTTCTTGAATATTGATAGTTCTAAGAAAAAAAACATAGTAGATACAATTTCAGCTGTGTATATTTTAGAAACATATATGAATAAACAAAGTCATTAAAATTGTCTAAAAACAATTATTTATATAAATTTTGAAAGGAGAATGTTAAGGATGGATGAAGAATTAGATAATGTTATAGTATTAAATGATGAGGATGGAAACGAAGTTAGCTTTGAATTTCTTGACTTAGTAGAATTAGATGGGGAAGAATATGTAATATTATTACCTACTGATGAAGATGAAAATGAACCAGGAGAAGTTGTTATTCTTCAAGTTGAAGACACAGATTCAGAAGATGAAGAATCATATATCAGTGTTGAAAATGAAGAAATTTTAAACAAAGTATTTGAAATGTTTAAAGAAAAATTCAAAGATGAATTTGATTTTATAGACGAATCACAAGAAGACTAAAATAAAAAAGCAGTAATATTTTTAAAATATTATTGCTTTTTTTATTACCTTAATATTTAATTAATTTCGTTGTATAATCTAAGTTTGAAAAAGAATCATATTCATATCCTAAAGTATATGTATTTGTCGCTTGTATATCTTTTTCAAGCATCATAAGAAGTTTTTTATTTCTACAAGTTGACATGAAATTCTTAACAGAAGTTACAACTTGTAGTTTTTTATTTTCCTTACAAATTTCAGATAATAATTCTTCACCTTTTGAGTTAAATCCTAAAACTCTAATATATGGCTCAACCTTCTTAGAATCTTCCATATCATCTTTTGTGAAACCTAAAAGTGCATATAGTAAAATTCTATCAATTCTTGTTTGAGTATATCTCTTAGATTTTACCAATCTTCTAAATTCTGCTAGGTTATTGCAAGAATTAGCAGCATTTTTAAGAGAATTTTCAAAGCCTTCTGAAACATCAGGAAGATCTGCAATTTCTGCAATTGTCATACGTCTTAAAGTAAAGATTATTTCCTTTTCAAAACGTTCAAGACCACTTACATAATGCCCTTTTTTAATTGCGTCAGATAAAATATCATAAGATACTTGTGGCAAAACTTTATCTAATGAATAAAAATTTCGATTTTCAATATATCTTCTAATTGCAGTTCCACTAGCAAGATTATCAATAACCATATTGCTGTTATATCCGGGACCTTTTCTCTTTATAGAAACAGGTTCAATGGTAGATTCACTTATTTGCAATGCCTTCAAGTATTCAATTGCAAGGATATTATTTGGGGAAGATAGTACATTTGCATATTTTCTAATGTCATTTAAATACATTAAAAGAGCATTTTCTCTAGCTTTTGGAAAGGAAATTCCCTTAGATAACTCGTGTGCAAGTAGTGATTTATATTCGTCAGGTTCTTCTGTAAGAATTGTTGCAAATTCTTTAAGTACAGACATATCATTAATTTCTGAGCCGAAAGATACTGCATCTACAATCTTCAATGAATTAAGTATTTTAATTGCACCTGATGCAAAATTTTCAGCACTAGAAATACTGTATATGCAAGGCAACTCCAAAACTAGGTCAACACCATTTAGAATAGCCATTTTAGCTCTTGACCATTTATCAATAAGTGCAACATTTCCTCTTTGAACAAAGTTACCAGAAATAACTGCAACAGTATAGTTTGCACCAGTAATTTTTTTTGATTCATTTAAATGATGAAGATGTCCATTATGAAATGGATTATATTCACCAATTATTCCAAGAACAGCATCCATAACCTGCAATTATTCCTTTCCGAAGAAATATTTAAAGTTTGAAAGATTATTCTCTAAACTTTAAGTCTCCTTTACAAATTAAATCTTTATTGATATAATATCATAAAAAAATAAATAATTCAATCCTTTTATGTAAATAATTGTCAAAAGGGAGGAAAAAACTATGAAAGAAGTTACAATATATACTGATGGCGCTTGCTCTGGAAACCCAGGCCCAGGAGGGTGGGGAGCAATACTAATTTATGGAGAAAATAAAAAAGAAATATCAGGAGGAGAGAAAGAAACAACGAATAATATTATGGAAATTACAGCTGTGATAGAAAGTTTAAAACTCTTAAAATATCCTTGTGATGTTAAACTTTATAGTGATAGTGCATATGTTGTAAATGCATTTAATAATAATTGGGTAGAATCTTGGCAAAAAAATGGGTGGATAAATTCTAAAAAAGAAGAAGTAAAAAATAAAGAACTTTGGAAGGAATTAATTGAGCTTACTAAAACACATAATGTAACTTTCATAAAAGTAAAAGGACATAGTGATAATGAATTTAACAATAGATGCGACGAGCTAGCAAGAGACGCAATAAATAATATATAAATTTTAAAAATTAATAGGAGAAAATTATGAGAATTGGTATAGATTTAGGTGGAAGCCATATTGGAGTAGGACTTGTTAATGAAGAAAAAATATTCTATAAATGTGAAAAAAATTTTACAAAAGAAGATAAAAAAGATATAAAACAGGCAATTAAAGGTTATATATCAGAAGCTATTCAAAATATATCAGAATTATGGAATTTAGAAAATATTGAAATGATAGGTATTTCAATGCCACGGAAGAATACAAAATGGTATAATTACAAATTCACCTAACTTAGATATAAACGGAGTAAATATAAAAGATTTAGTAGGAAATGAAATAGATATTAAAGTAGTTGGAAAAAATGATGGAATGTGCGCAGGACTTGCAGAAAAAGTATATGGAAATTTGAAAGAAAGCAGAAATGGAGTATTTTTAGGAATAGGTACAGGAATAGGTACAGCTGTATTTATTGATGGAAAACTTATGGAAGAAGTAAGAAGCGCTGGACACATGATAATAGAAAAAAATGGAAGAAAGTGCAACTGCAAAAAGAATGGATGTTATGAAGCTTATGCTTCAATGAAAGCTTTAAAAGATAGCATAAGAAAAGAATTTAATGTAGAATCACTTAGAAGTGAAGAAATACTAGAATTACTTAAAGATAAAGAAAATCTTAATAGAGTAGATCGTATACTTAAAGAATATATAGAATATCTTGCAATTGGTATATCAAATATGGCAAGACTTTGCTCTGCTGATACAGTTGTAATTGGTGGAAGTTTTGTACATTACAAAGATTTGCTATTTGAAAGATTACAAAAAGAACTAGATAGAATTATGTCAGATTTTGAAAAGGAGCAGACAAGAATAATAAAGATTGCAAAATTTAGCAATGATGCAGGAATAATCGGTGCAACTTTAATATAAGAATAAATTATTTAGTTATTAAATCAGTTTTATATAAAGAACAGATTTTACAATCAGTACAGATTTCATACCTATCTTCAAAGATAAGTTTTATTGTATTGATAAATTCATCTTCTTTATAATTTACTAAGTGAATTATAATCTTTTTAGGTGTTAAATTAAGTAAAGTATTAAGTGCATAATCATTAGAAGAAAAAGTTATATCAGATAAGTATTTAGCTTGAAATATAGCATCATCAGTTGGTATAACTTTTTTATCTATATCAAGTAATGTACTTTCTCCATTACAATAAACAAGATGTACAAGTGGGGAATTGAAGGGAGTGTATGCTACATACATTTTTAAAATATCAATAAACTCGTTATATTCTTTTTCTATCAAAAATTTATTAACAGAAATATCTATAATATAATCTAAATTTTTCATATAAGTTTGCAATCTAAAATTAACAAATCCATCTAATACAATAGATTTGTTTTCAGTGATATAATCTAAAAATGGGTAGTAAATTGAAAAATAATTATCTTCACTAGATAAATCATCATCAGCTATAAAATCTTTTGCTAAGCTTAAAATTTTCTTTTTTTCACTGCTAGTAAAATAAAAGTAGTTATATTCAAGAATTCTTTTGAGCAATTTTTCTTGATAAAATGTGATTATTGTATCAGTAAGTATAGATGCAACTCTATCATAGAAAAGTTCATAATCTGTCCCTACATAGTGAATAATAACATTATTATACACTTTGAAACGATTCTGAGAGATGTGTGCAGAGTCTAAATTTAAAGTAGATAAGTTTTGGAATAAAGAAGAAATAATATCTTCATTATTCGTTTTTATGCATAGAGATTTCACTTAAAAAAAGACCCCTTTCAAATTGATAGTATGTATATTATTTACTAAAACCAAAATAGATATACATATTATCTTATTCAAAAGAGGTCTTTTTGCAACTTGTATAATTATATATATATTCTAAAATCAATATCAGGAAATATGGGGTCTTTCTCTGATATATCATTTAAAAAATTAATGTCAATGTTATTTTCTATAATTTGTTTATAAAGCTTATTAAATCTACCAACATGATCTTTAATCCTTCTTTTAGCATAATCTACCATCGTTCCATTTGTAATAATAAAGTTCCAATCACTACTTTGAGCAAGTAAAAGTTCTCTTGCACATTGATTTAGAGCCTTTACTTTTAGCTTATCTTTTTCATTTGCAAATTTATTTGCAAGTTCAACCATTCTGTCACAGCATTTGTGCATGTGTCTAATTGAGTAATCGTTAAGTTCATTTAACCAAACTTCACTGTAACCATTTGCACCCCAACTAGAACGGCAAGGAGTAGATTGCTGCATTTCTGGATATTTATCAATATATTCAGAAGGTGTTATAAGTTTAAAGTTTGATTTATCATAATAAATTTTCTTAAATAAAATATATAACCAATAAGGACCTTCATACCACCAATGTCCAAAGAGTTCAGCATCATAAGGACAAAGCACGATTGGTGGAGTTTGCATGTAATTTGAAAGATTAGTTATCTGGGCCTGTCTTGAATCAAAGAAATGACCTGCTTGTTTTTCGGCAGAATCCATTGCCCATTGCACATTATAAATATCTTTATTTTCAGTTTTTCCTGTAATTCTATGATATTTTATGCCAGTATTAACTCTAACTCCGTTATATGCTATATATGGTTTAATATATTCATAATCTGCATCATATCCAATATCTCTGTAAAATTCACGATAATTAAAATCTCCTGGGTATCCACAAACAGAGCTCCAAACTTGTCTAGAAGACTCTAAATCACGTCCAAAGGCGATAACACCACTCGGAGAAACAATAGGTGCAAAAGTACCATATACAGGTGTAGGATCTGCATATAAAATACCATGAGATTCACATATAAAGTATTCTATTCCAAATTCTTTTAAATATTTATCAATTTCAGGTACGTATCCACATTCAGGAAGCCAAATACCGCGTGGTTTTCTTCCAAAATATTTTTCATATGTTTGAACACCAACTGCAATTTGTGCGCGTACTGCTTTTTCATTAACATACAAGATAGGGGAGTATCCATGTGTTGCAGAACAAGCAATTATTTCAAGTACCCCGATATCTTGAAAGTGTTTAAATCCTTGAATTATATTACAATTATATTCATCTTTAAAAATATGTAAATCAGAAGAATATCTATCTAAATAATATTTAGATAATACATTTATTCTTTCATCATATTTAGTTCTTATAACTTCTTTTTTACATAATTCAATATGTTTTTTTAAATAATTAATATATCTTTTTTGCAATAATTTATTATCTAGCATAGAAAGAAGAGGAGGAGTAATAGACATAGTAATTCTAAAATCTACTTTTTCTTCCTCTAACTTTTTAAAATTTTCAAGTAAAGGTATATATGTTTCAGAAATAGCTTCAAAAAGCCATTCTTCTTCTAAATAATTTTCACTCTCTGGGTGGTGAACAAAAGGTAAGTGCGCATGTAAGACGAAACTTACATATCCTTTTAGGTTGTTAGTCATTTGTAATTCCTCTTTCTATCTTTTAAACATAAATTCACCCGAAGTTGGGTTTGATATTGTATTTAATTCGTCATTATATAATTTACTATATATATCATAGACATTACCATATAGCTTGTCTATATCATTCATAAATTTTAGACTTCCGAAGTTTCTAGAAGATAAAACATTAGTCTTAACATTTCTAAATAAAATATTTCCTAAATCTGTTTTTTCAAATAATATATGGTCATTAGGAGAAACCATATTATTTGAAGAAGATATATGTATATATTCTTCTGGTCTATTAAAATCTTTTCTTCCAAGCTCTATAACATAGTTGCAGTCTGGCTCTTGAGTTCTAATATACCAGCTATTTGCAAAGTCATTTATTTCTATCTCAAAAGAATAATTTTTTGTTGTATTATGGACAATTAAGATAGGTTGAGTGCTAGAAAAAACATTATCTCCGTGCTGTTTTATTAAAGCTTCTCTATCTTGATCTGAGATATCCCAATAAACAAATAAAGTAGTTGGAGTCTGAGCAAGAATTTTAACAGTAGTTTGATTATATCTATATGGCAAGTCATAATATTCTTCAAGCATAGGCTTTACCGTACTAGTTCTTCTTGTAGATGTAGCCTTTTTTGAAGCTACTTTTTTAGAGGTTGTGGCTTTTTTTGAAGAAGTAGTTTCTTTTTTAGTGCTTGCAACTTTTTTAGAAGTAGTTTTTTTAGTTTTTACAGAAGCTGTTTTCTTTTCGGCTACTTTTTTATCATCTTTCTTTTTAGATACTACTTTTTTTGTAACTTTAACTTTCTTCTTATCTTCAAGTTCTTTTTTAGAATTTTTATTAGACACTTTTGCCATAAAAACCTCCAATCGAGCAATAATTGCTCTTAATATCATTAGTTAATTTCACTCTTATATCATATATCAAAAAATAAATAAATTCAATATAAAAATAAAAAATGTTACAAATTTTGCTTTATTTTTTTATAAAAATATATTACAATATAATAAAGTAAAAATAATGGAGGGAAAAATATGTCATTTTTTAAAGAATTTAAGGAATTTGCAATGAAAGGAAATGTAATCGATTTAGCAGTCGGTGTTGTAATAGGAGGAGCTTTCCAAGGAATAGTAAATTCATTAGTAAAAGATATAATAATGCCAATTACAGGAATATTTACAGGGAATGTAGATTATTCAAAATGGGTTATAACCTTAGCAAATGGAAATGTACAAATAGGAATCGGATCTTTCATAAATGCAATAATCAATTTCTTGATAATTGCTTTATCTATATTTATAGCATTAAAATATATCAATAAATTAAATAAAAAAATAGAAAAATTGAATGAAGAAGCAAGACATAAAATATTAAAAGAAAAGGATAAAAAAGAAGAAGCAGTAGAACCTACTGAAAAAACTTGTCCATATTGCTTATCAGAAATACCATATAAGGCAATAAAATGTGCACATTGTGGATCAGATTTAAGAGTAGAAATTGAGAATGTAGAAAAAGCCCAAGAATCTGAAAAAGTAGAAAATTAACTAGAAAGGAAGCAAAATGAGAAATCAAGCAGTAACTTATGAACTTTTGCATGTATGCAAACAAAGTGGAGCAAGAAGAGGAGTAATTCATACACCTCATGGAGATATACAAACACCTATATTTATGCCAGTTGGCACACAAGCAACAGTAAAATCAATGACACCAGAAGAACTTAAAAATGATGTTAAAGCACAAATCATACTTTCAAATACATATCATTTATATCTAAGACCAGGACATAAGCTAGTTGAAGAAGCGGGTGGACTTCATAATTTTATGAGATGGGATAGACCAATACTTACAGATTGTGGTGGATTCCAAGTATTTAGTTTAAGCGATTTAAGAACTATTACAGAAGAGGGAGTAGAGTTTACCTCTCATTTAGATGGAAGTAAGCATTTCTTTTCACCAGAAAAAGTAATGGAAATAGAAAACTCACTTGGTGCAGATATAATAATGTCATTTGATGAATGTGTAAAATATCCAGAAACTTATGAATATACAAAACAGTCTATGGAAAGAACTGCAAGATGGGCTATAAGATGTAAAGAAGCTCACAAAAATACGGATAAACAAGCATTATTTGGAATAATACAAGGTGGTTTCTATGAAGATTTAAGGAAAAAATCAGCAGAAGATTTAATAAAACTTGATCTTCCAGGATATGCTATTGGTGGAATAAGTGTAGGAGAACCAAAGGAAGAATTTTTAAAGATGCTATATTATACAGCACCACTTATGCCAGAAAATAAACCAAGATATTTAATGGGTGTTGGAACACCAGATTATTTGATAGAAGCTGCTATTGCAGGAATAGATATGTGTGACTGTGTATTGCCAACAAGAATTGCAAGAAATGGAACAGCACTTACATCACATGGAAAAGTAGTTGTAAGAAATCAAACTTATGCGAGAGATTTTACACCACTTGATGACGAATGTGACTGCTACACTTGCAAAAATTATACAAGAGCATATATAAGACACTTAGTAAAAGCAAATGAAATATTAGGGGTAAGATTATTGTCATTACATAATTTAAGATTCTTGACTAAACTAATGGAAAGAGTTAGAATAGAGATAGAAAATGATAACTTATTAAATTTTAGAGACGAATTTTACAAAAAATATGGATATATAAAAGAGTAAAAGGGGGATAAATGATGCAGATAGAAACTGATCTTAACCAAATGAATAAAAAGAAAGGTCCGAAGATAACAACTGTTTTAATCATTATGATGACAATAATTATAATTGCAGTTATTGGTGTTATTATCGCAATCTTATCTTTACAAGAACAACCATTAAGAGTTTCGATAGATGGTTTGCAAACAGCTTTGCCAGCAGATACGTTTGTATTTGGCGAAAATGGGAAGATATATGTATCAATTAGAGATATTGCACAAAAACTAAACTATGAAGCACACAATGGTGAATATAAAGTAGATACGGAAGATACCAATAAAATGTATATAGAAGCAATTGACGAAACAGAAACAACATCATTTTATCTAAATTCTACAACTATAAGTAAAGTTGCTCCAAATACAACAGATAATTATATGAATATTGTAATTGACGAACCTATAATAGAAATGAATGGTAAAATGTATATAACATCAGAAGGTTTTACACCAGCATTTAACTCAACATTTAGTTATAATAGCAGTAATAATACAATAACAATACAAACATTACCATATTTATATAACTATTATGCATCTATAATAACAGAGTTAGGATGGGCAGAAATAAGTGAAGATTTTAACAATCAAAAAGCAATAGTTTATGGAATGATAGTCGCATCAAAAGAAAATACAGGAAAATATGGAGTTATATCTCTAACAGGAGATGAAATAATAAGCCCTAGATATGATAACATAGAATTTATAGAAAATGCCCAAGAATTCATAATAACAAATTCAAGCCAAAAGGTTGGAATAGTATATAGTACAGGAAATACAAAAATATCTGTATCTTATGATGAAATAAAAGTTATAGATAGTGATTTAGGTCTATATTTAGTAAAGAGCAATAATAAATATGGAATAGTAAATTCAGAAGAAGATTTAATCGTGCACATGGAGTATGATAAGATAGGAGTAGATACAACAATCTATCAAACAGATAATATAACAAATTCGTATATATTATTTAACACGTACATCCCAGTAATGCAAAATCAAAAATGGGGACTATTTAATTTACAAGGACAAAAGATAGTAGAAACAGAATATGATGGATTAGGATGTGTGCCTAAGAATGTAAAAGATAAGGTAGTAAATAATACTTTATTAATAGAACCACAAAAAGTTGTTGTATTAGAAAAAGACGAAAAATTTGGTGGAATAGATACAAAAGGAAATATGCTAATACCAGTAGCATTTGATGGAATATATTCTACAATAAGTGCTGGTGAAACTTCATATTATCTTCTATATAATGAAAAAGAATATGATGCTGTTGAGTATATTCGATTAATAAAAGAACAATTAGGAATTGCCAACGAAGACGAAGAAGATGAAAATGATGTTCAAGATACAAATACAGCAGTAGAGGATTCGAATTCTATGCAAAATAACGCAGAAACAAATGCAGAATCATCAAATGAAAATACTCCTACCGAAGCATCAACTACTGAGCCTGAAAGTACTGAAAATACTGCCGAATAATGTCAGTATAAAGTTACAAAAAAAGCTTGAAAATTTAATGAAAATATGCTATAATAAATATAACATAAGAGATAAACAAAAATCCCTGCATGGTGCGTAACAAGAAGGAAATTTTAGAACCTACAAAGCAATGGATATGGGAGCTGAATCTCTGAATATGGCGTGTATGCTTGCACAGGATTGATAGCAAGAAACCCACAAGTATTTGGGTAGGCACCCACCTGTATATATACAGGTCCATAAAATTTCTTAAGAACTACGGCTAATGTGGGGGATTTTTATGTGAAGTTAGCAAAAAAGCTAGCTTTATTTTTTTATTATAATTTAAGAATATTATATTGGCAAAAAATGTAGTTTATGATAAAATGCAAATATAAAAGAGGGGGATTGATTATATGAAAAAATTTTTATATGTTTTAATAATTTTAATAGTCATAACAGCTTGTGTGTTTGCTTATTTTTATTTTACTCAAGGAAGAACACAAACTCAAAATAGAGAAGATGAAACAACGCCTATATTTTCATTAACTAACTATCCAAAAGTGGATGCATCTCTTGCAACACAACCACTAACAACAGCTTTTATAAAAAACTTTACTGGAACAGAAAATATAGATGAAAATACATTAAACTATTCAAATACACATCCAGCATACGAGGAGCTAATAAATGATGAAGTAGATTTAATTGTTGTTACAGAACCATCTGATGAAGAACTAGCATTAGCTAGGGAAAAAAATGTAGAACTAGAAATAATACCAGTTGTAAAAGAAGGATTTGTATTCTATGTTAATTCCTCTAATGAAGTTGAAAGTCTTACATTAGAACAAATTCAAAAAATATATACTGGAGAAATAACAAATTGGTCAGAAGTAGGAGGAAAGAACGAAAAAATTAGGGCTTATCAAAGACCAACTAATTCAGGCAGTCAAACAGGAATGCTATCATTGGTTATGAAAAATTTGAAATTAATGGAACCATTAAAAGAAGATGTTGTAGATACAATGTACCAAATCATTAATTTAGTATCAAGTTATGATAATGGACAAAACTCAATAGGATATTCATATTACTATTATGCAACTACTATGTTCCAAGAAATAGATGCAAATATTGCAAATGGTATAAAGCTATTAGGAATAAATGGTGTAAAACCAACAAATGAAACAATACATAATGGAAGCTATCCAATTCAAACAGCATATTATATTGTAATACGCAAAGATGAACCGGAAAATAGTAATACTAGAAAACTTGTAGATGCAATGCTGTCTGAAAGAGGCCAAAATGTCGCAAAGGAGGCTGGATATGTCTCAGTCAAATAAAAATAGAGAAATTATCTTTTTAATAATTTTTATTCTTATTTGCATTTCAATAACAGCTATAGCTATATATTTTACAAATAAGACAAAGGGTAGTCTACAAGAGAATAATTATAATGATATAGATAGTGCAGCTAATGTAGCTACTGAGGAAAAACAAAAAATTAAACCAGACGGTTTAGGAATAAAATCACTAGATGCAACATATAAGATGAATGCTCTAAAAATTAATAGAGAAACTTACCATTCAGAAGAAAAAACGGATGGAGAATTTTCATACTATCCGATTGAAGTAAATTATGTCAAAATAAATGGATTAAAAAACACTTCTATTCAGGATAAAATAAATGATGAAATAAGAGAAGTAGCATTATCTCAAGTAGATGAAAATGAATTAAATGCTAACAATGTAAGAAACATTACAGTAGAAGCTAGGTGTTATGCTAATTTCTCTAATGTATTGTCAATTTCAATACATAAATCTATATATTATTGGAATATCGAATCAAATATGCAAGAAAGTTTTATTTGTGGGCTAAATTATAATTTAAAAACAGGAGACAAATTAAAATTTACAGATTTATTTACAAATGATGCAGGAACTAAAAGTATAATTTCTAAAAGTGCATATATGACATTTGCTAATGAATATTTAGAATATTTTGCAAATATAGAATCTCAAAGCTTGACAGAAGAAAATAAAAATGGAAATACAGCAACATGGGATGGAGATATGAACAAAATTGATTATTCAAACATAGAAGACAGAACGTTTAAAATTCTCCAAAATTATGACAGAAATAATGAATATCCATTTTATTTTACTGAATCATATATTTATGCATATATAAATAATGAAGAAATTATGATAAATATGAGAGATTTCTACAACCAAATTGCAATATATGACAGATATGCTAACTCAGAAGGACTTTTTGAAAGTCAAAATCAAAATCATTTTCTAGTATTTTCTAGAAATACTACATTTGACTTACCATATATATACACAAATGTACAGAAAATAGCAGATAATTTATTTGTAGATTTAGAATTAAATTATTATGGTGAAGAAGAAAAATTAAATTATGAAAATAATCCAAAAGTATTAGAAGGTATACAAAGCCTAGAATCAATGGTAGAAGAATGCAAAGAATATCTAAAACAAAATAGTGATAAAGCAATTGTACTTAATGTTAATAAAGAATATGATGATGAAAGCAATACTATAAAAGATGTGTGGACCTTAAAAGCAGTAATGAGTAAAGATTATTTTAATGATACATATTTAGATAGAGTTGTAGAATATGAACAAATAGGTTCAGGACGACCATCAGCAGAAATTGAAAAATTAGATGATTTATTAACAAAAGATAGTGAAAACAATAAAAATATTAGCTTAGATGCTCAGTATGCAGAATAAAAATCAAAAGAATAAAGCCTGCTTAAAAAGCGGGCTTTATTCTTTTGATTATCTTAATAAATTAAACCAAGTATCATAAAGATTAGTTGTCATATTGATTAAATCTAATTTCTTAACCGTTTCACTTGCAACAATATTTACAGTCTTTAAAACTTCGTCGCCAATAGAATATGTCGCAGTTCCAAGTATATCTCCTTCATTAACTGGTGCATTTATTTTTTCATTAAAGGAAATATTTTGAACAATTTGATTAGATTTAGATTTTGAAATAAATAGAGATGCATCATCTCCCATAATAGCATTTATCTCACTTTTAACTCCCTTATCAACAGTTATTGTACCAACAATGTCACCCTTATTTCCAAAAGATACATTTGAAAAATTAGCAAAACCATAATTCAATAGCTTTTGCGCTTCTTGAAATCTAATATCAGTGCTTGGAGAATGCATAATTACAGCAATTAGTGATAAGCCATCTCTTGTTGCACTTGCAGATAAGTTATATAATGCAAGAGAAGTAGAACCAGTTTTTAGTCCAGTGCAACCGTTATAATTTCTAACAAGTTTATTTGTATTTACAAGAGAAGTTTCTCCGGTTTCTTAAACTATCCATATAGATTGTTGTATAGTTAGTTATACTTGGGTGCTTATTTAAAAGTTCTTTAGACATTAAAGCAATATCATAGCTAGAAGTAATATGACCATCTTCGTCAAGTCCATGGCAATTCCTAAATGCAGTATCACGCATACCTAATTCCTTAGCTTTATTATTCATACGACTTACAAATTCTTCTTCTGAACCTGCAATAAATTCTGCCATTGCAACAACACAATCATTTGCAGAGTTTAAGCAAATTGCTTTTAGCATTTCGTCTACTGTCAAAGTTTCATTTTCTTCAAGCCAAATTTGAGAACCTCCCATAGATGCAGCATTACTTGAACAAGTAACTGTATCAGTAAGAGAAATTTCGCCGATTATCTATTGCCTCCATTATCAAAAGAAGAGACATAACTTTTGTAACACTTGCTGGTCTAAAAGTATCATGAGCATTATGCTGATAAAGAACAGTTCCAGTAGTTTGTTCTATAAGTATAGCACCTCCAGATTCTAGCGCTAAATCAGTATTATTTTCAGATACAGTTTCCAATAAATCAATATTAGAAGTATCAGACCAAATATATGAGCTTGGTGTAGTAGCATAAGAATAATTAAAGCAAAAGCAAAAGCAAATTAAAATTATGCAAGATATAAAAAATAATATTTTTTTACTATACATATAACCCTCCATAAAACCTATTTGTCTAATTAGAAGATATGAGGAAAAGTAAAAAATATGATAGAAATATGAAAAAATACTTGCTTTTACTATATAATCTGTGTTATAATCTATAAGGTTATAAAATAGACACATAAGACTAGTCTGTAAAAAGTGCTTTAATAAAGTCTTTACAGGTGTTTGAAATCTTATGGATGTTAAAACTAAAAGGAGGAATAAAATTATGGCAGTAGTTGCAATGAAACAATTACTTGAAGCAGGTGTTCATTTCGGACATCAAACAAGAAGATGGGATCCTAAAATGGCAGAATATATCTACCAAGCAAGAAATGGTATCCACATCATTGACTTACAAAAGACTTCTAAAAAAATTGATGAAGCTTACGCTTTTATCAAAGAAAGAGTAGAAGAAGGAGAAACAGTTCTATTTGTAGGAACTAAAAAACAAGCACAAGAATGCATGAAAGAAGCTGCAATTTCTTGTGGAATGTACTATGTAGATCAAAGATGGTTAGGTGGAATGCTAACAAACTTTGAAACTATCAAAAAGAGAGTTGAAAGACTTAAAAAATTAGAAACAATGCAAGAAGATGGAACTTTCGAAGTATTACCTAAAAAAGAAGTTATAGGTTTAAGAAAAGAAATGGAAAAACTAGAAAGAAACCTTGGTGGAATTAAAGAAATGGAAAGTTTACCAGGAGTTATATTCATAGTTGATCCTAAAAAAGAAAGAACAGCTATATTAGAAGCTAAAAAATTAAGAATACCAGTAGTTGGTTTAGTTGATACAAATTGTAGTCCAGAAGATATTGATTATCCAATACCAGGAAATGATGACGCAATACGTTCAGTTAAACTTATAGCAACAGTTATGGCTAATGCTGTTATAGAAGGAAAACAAGGAGAAGTATTATCATTAGACGAGCAAATGGCAGAAACAGAAGAAACTCCAAGTGAGCCTGAGAAAGAAGAAAAAAAGAAAAAAGAAGATAAAAAAGTAGAAGAAGTTAAAGAAGAACCTAAAAAAGAAGAAAAAGCTGAGTCTGAAGAAGAATAATTTTTAACATATAAAAATAAATGTTAGAAAAAGTAAAGGAGAGATAAAAATGGTAACTGCAAGTTTAGTTAAAGAGTTAAGAGAAAAAACAGGTGCAGGAATGATGGACTGCAAAAAAGTATTAACAGAGACAGACGGAGATATGGAAAAAGCTGCAGAGCTATTACGTGAAAGAGGAATTGCTAAGGCTGCTAAGAAATCAAGCAGAATAGCAGCAGAAGGTTTAGTTGTAGCTTGTGTTTCTGAAGATGGAAAAACAGGTGCAGTTGTTGAAGTTAATGCAGAAACTGACTTCGTTGCAAAGAATGATGAATTCAAAACTTTTGCAAATGATGTTGTTAAACAAGTAGTTAAAGAAAATCCAGCAAATGTTGAAGAACTATTAGCTGAGAAATGGATAAATGATTCTAGCAAAACAGTATCAGAAGTTTTAACAGATAAAATAGCAACAATTGGTGAGAATATGTCAATAAGAAGATTTGTTAGATTTACATCTAATGGATTAGTTGAAAAATATATTCACGGTGAAGGAAAAATAGGAGTACTTGTTTCTATGGAAGGTGGAACAAACGAGCTTGCAAAAGATATATGTATGCAAATCGCAGCAGCTCGCCCTGAGTACCTAGATAGAAATTCTGTACCACAAGAAAGAGTTGCAAAAGAGATGGAAATCTTAAAAGCACAAGCTATGAATGAAGGAAAACCAGCAGAAATAGCTGAAAAAATGGTACAAGGTAGAATAGGTAAATTCTATGGAGAAATTTGTTTAGTGGATCAACCATTTGTTAAAGATCCTAATATTAAAGTTTCTGATTTGCTTTCTTCAAAAGGAGCAAAAGTTCTTGAATTTGCAAGAATAGAAAAAGGAGAAGGATTAGAAAAAAGAGAAGAAAACTTTGCAGAAGAAGTTGCAAAGCAAATTAAAGGTTAATTTTTTAAAGGGACTTTTGTTAGTCCCTTTTTTTAAAGTTCGAAAAATAATCAGCATCTTGCGTCGTTAGACTTCATTTGAAATCAAATCAACGTGCAAGAGCACGCCTCATTGATTTCAAATTCGTCTGCCTAGCAATATACTAATTCTTTTTCAAACTTGATAAAATTGAGAAATTACAAATTTTTTTTGCCCAAAATCAGGGAGAAAGGAAGTAAGATGAAAGGATATTTAGTACTAGAAAACGGAGAAATATTTGAAGGAGAAAGAATAGGATATGATAAGGACACATGCTTAGAAGTTGTATTTAATACATCAATGTCAGGATATCTAAAAGTATTTACAGATCCATCTTATGCATCTCAAGGAGTTGTTATGACATATCCATTAATTGGAAATTATGGAGTAATACCAGAAGATATGGAATCAAAGAAGGTATGGGTAAATGCAATATTTATCCACGAACTTGCAGAAACTGCAAGTAATTTTAGAAATGCAGAAGATTTAGAACAATATTTAATGGATAATAAAATACCAGGACTAAAAAATGTTAATACCAGAAAATTAACAAAGATACTTAGAAACAGTGGAACAATGAGAGGAAAATTAACATCAGATATATCTAACAAAGACAAAATAATAGAAGAAATAAAAGAATATAAACCAAGTAATCTAGTACGGAATGGTTTCATCAAAAAGACCATATGTAGAAGGCGAAGGAGATATAGAAATTGCACTTCTAGATTTTGGAGCTAAGGAAAATATAATAAGAGAACTTGTAAAAAGAAATTGCACAGTACATGTATTTCCACAAGATAGTTCAGCTGAAAGTATAAAAGAGATAAATCCAGATGGAATAGTTCTTTCAAATGGACCAGGCGATCCAGAAGATTGCAAAATAGGAATAGAAACAGTTAGAAAGTTATATGATTCTGATATTCCAATACTTGGAATTTGTCTCGGACATCAATTAATGGCTCTTGCAACTGGAGCTAAAACAGCAAAACTAAAATATGGTCATAGAGGACCAAATCATCCAGTAAAGGATTTAAAAACAGATAAAGTATATATAACATCACAAAACCATGGATACTATGTAAAAGAGGATAGTATTGATAAAAACAAAGCAGAAATTTCACATATCAATTTAAATGATGGAACAGTTGAGGGATTAAGATATAAAAATAAAAATATATGTACAGTTCAATTCCATCCTGAGGCTTGTCCAGGACCTGAGGATACGGCGTATATTTTTGATGAGTTTTTGAGTTCATTGAAATAAAGTTATAATATAATATCCGCTAAAAAATTCGCCAAACTAAATTAGGTTAATAATATCCGCCAAATCTCGTCGGAGCTTTTATATTTTTTGTTTTCAAGAAAATTTCGAAAGGTCAAGGAGTAATCCGTAAGCAGAAGGCTCTTCGAACATTTTCTTTCAAAAAAAATATAAAACTCCTGCGTTTGGCTAGTATAAACTGAAATTTAAATTGAAAGGAGCAAATAAAATGCCAAAAAATAAAAATATAAAAAAAGTATTAGTAATAGGTTCAGGACCAATAATTATAGGACAAGCAGCAGAGTTCGATTATGCAGGTACACAAGCCTGCACTGAACTAAAAAAAGAGGGAATAGAAGTTGTACTTGTAAACTCAAATCCAGCAACAATAATGACAGATAAAAATATGGCTGATAAAATATACATAGAGCCATTAACACCAACAACTGTAAAAAAGATAATTGAAAAAGAAAAACCAGATAGTATTCTTCCAAACCTTGGAGGACAAACAGGACTAAATATAGCAATGGAATTAGAGGAACAAGGATATCTAAAAGAGAAAAATGTTAGACTACTTGGTACATCTCCTGAGGGAATTAGAAATGCAGAAGATAGACAAGCTTTTAAAGATATGATGGAAAGCATAAATGAACCTTGTGTTGCAAGTAAAGTTGTAAATACAGTAGAAGATGCTATTAGCTTTTCAAGAGAAATAGGGCTTCCAGTTATAGTAAGACCTGCATACACATTAGGTGGAACTGGTGGAGGAATTGCATATACAGAAGACCAATTAAGAGAAATAAGCTCTAATGGACTTCATTTATCAAGAGTATGCCAAGTTTTAATCGAAAAATGTATATCTGGTTGGAAGGAAATAGAATACGAAGTAATAAGAGATTCAAAGGGAAACTGCATTACTGTATGTAATATGGAAAATATAAACCCAGTTGGAGTACATACAGGAGATAGCATAGTAGTTGCACCTTCTCAAACACTTGCAGATAAAGAATATCAAATGCTTAGAACATCAGCAATAAAAATAATATCAGCATTAAAAATAGAAGGTGGATGCAATGTACAATTTGCATTAAATCCTAACAGCTTTGAATACGCTGTAATAGAAGTAAATCCAAGAGTTAGCCGTTCATCAGCATTAGCATCAAAGGCAACAGGATATCCGATTGCAAAAGTTGCAACAAAAATTGCGATAGGATATACATTAGACGAAATAAAAAATGCAGTTACTGGAAAAACTTATGCTTGCTTTGAACCAGTACTTGACTATGTTGTAGTTAAAATACCAAAATGGCCATTTAATAAATTCTTAACTGCAAGCAGAGAACTCGGAACACAAATGAAAGCAACAGGAGAGGTTATGGCAATAGCACCAACATTAGAAGCGGGACTCATGAAAGCTATTCGCTCTCTTGAAGAGAAGGTAGATTCATTAATGCTTCCAAAATTTACATCATATAGTGATGAACAAATAAGGCAAGAATTAAAAAATGTAAATAATGAAACTTTATGGGTAATTGCAGAAAATTTAAGAAGAGGAATGACAATAGAGCAAATACATCAAGCGACAACTATTGATACATTCTTTATAAGCAAAATAAATAATATAGTAAAAGTTGAAGAAGAATTAAAAACAAAAAATTTAAGTATAGAACTTTTAAGAAAAGCAAAAGTATATGGATATACTGATTCAGTAATATCAAAACTTACTAAAATACCAGTAGAAGAAATTAAGAAAATGAGAAAGGATAACAATATAATTGCAAACTTCAAAATGGTAGATACTTGTGCAGCTGAATTTGATGCAGAAACGCCTTACTACTATTCAAGCTATGATGACGAAAATGAAGCAGTGGAAAAATCAAAAAAGAAAAAGATAGTAGTATTAGGATCTGGTCCAATAAGGATAGGCCAAGGAATAGAGTTTGACTATTGTAGTGTTCACTCAGTATGGTCACTAAAAAAATATGGATATGAAACAATAATTGTAAACAATAACCCAGAAACTGTAAGTACAGATTTCGATATAGCAGATAAGCTATATTTTGAACCACTTACACCAGAAGATGTAGAAAATATAATAGATGTCGAAAAACCTTATGGAGCAATAGTTCAATTTGGAGGACAAACTGCAATTAATTTAACTAAGGCTCTAAAAGATATGGGAGTTAAAATACTTGGAACATCAGAAAAAGATATGGATAGAGCAGAGGATAGAGAATTATTTGATGAAGCATTAAATAATTGTGGTATTCTAAGACCAAAGGGAAGCACAGTATATACAGTAGAAGAAGCTATAAAAGTTGCAAGAGAGCTTGAATATCCAGTATTAGTTAGACCTTCTTATGTTCTTCGGAGGACAAGGAATGGCAATAGCTTATGATGATGCAGAAATTACAGAATTTATAAATGAGATAAATAAAACAGTACAAGAGCATCCAATTCTTGTTGACAAATATATGCTAGGAAGAGAACTAGAAGTCGATGCCATATGTGATGGAGAAGATATATTAATTCCTGGAATAATGGAGCACCTAGAAAGAGCAGGAGTTCACTCAGGAGATAGTATTTCTGTATATCCAACACAACATATTTCAGAAGAACATCAGAAAAAAATAATTGATTATACATATAAAATTGCAAGAGAGCTTAATGTTATAGGAGTACTAAATATACAATTTATAATCTGCAAAGGAGAAGTATATATAATCGAAGTAAACCCTCGTTCTAGTAGAACAGTACCATATATAAGCAAAGTTACAAATCTTCCAGTAATAGATATTGCAACAAGAGTAATACTCGGAGAAAAATTAAAGAATATAGGATATGGAACAGGAATATATAGAAGAAGTGAATATATTGCAATAAAAATGCCAGTATTCTCTTTTGAAAAGATAAAAAATGCTGATACAAGTTTAGGTCCTGAAATGAAATCAACAGGAGAGGTATTAGGAGTATCTAAGAATTTCTCAGACGCAATAGTAAAAGCATTTATAGCATCTGGAATAAATATCCCAAAAACAGGCAATGTACTTATAACTGTAAGAGACAAAGATAAGGAAGAAATGCTTCCACTTGCTAAAAAATTATTTAATAAAGGATTTAATATATATGCAACAAAAGGAACAGCACAGCTTCTTAAGAATAACGGTATAGATGTAAATGTAGTGGAAAAAATCTGGGAAGGAGCAGAGAGCATACCAAATCTATTACAACTTGGAAAAATAAACTTTATTATAAATACCCCAACAAGAGGAAAAGAGTCAAATAGAGACGGATTTAAGATAAGAAGACTTGCCGCAGAATCTAAGATTCCTTGCTTTACATCACTAGATACTGCAAATGCATTATATGATGCGATAGAAGATACAAAGACAGAAGAAGAACTTGAAGTAGTTGATATAACAGAAGTATAGAAAAAAAGAGCAATAATATTGCTCTTTTTATATATCTCTTTAATTATAAAGCATTTTGTAATATAATAGTTATGGTGATAAAATGGAAAGAATAAAAGAAGAATTAATCTCATTAAGTGATGAAGAATATAGAAAATTTAATCAAAAATTATGTCCTGATACAAAAAGAAAATTACTTGGAATTAGAATACCTATTTTAAGAAATTTTGCAAAAAAGCTTGTAAAAGAATATGACAAAGGAAATAGCCCAAAAGAAAAACTAGAAAATTTGCTAAAAGATATAGATAATGAATACTTTGAAGAAATACTTCTTCAAGGCTTTGTGATAGGATATACCAAATGTGATATAAAAGAAAAAATACCTTATATAAAAAAGTTTGTACCTAAAATAGATAGCTGGGAAATTTCTGATACATTTGTTCCAACGCTTAAAATAAAAGAAAAGAATTTAGATTATGTTTTAGATTTTCTAATGCCATATTTTAGTTCTAATAAAGAGTTTGAAGTAAGATTTGCAGTAATAATGCTACTTGACTATTATATAAATGAAAAATATGTAGATAAAGTTATAGAAATTTTAGACAAAATTGAACATGATGGCTATTATGTAAAAATGGGTGTAGCTTGGTGTTTAGCAGAGATAGGAATAAAATTTAATGATAAATTAATGGAATATTTAAATGGAAAAAATAATCTTGATAAATTTACATTTAATAAAACATTACAAAAAATGATAGAGTCTTATAGAATAGATAGTAAACAAAAAATATTATTAAAAAATATGAAAAAAAATAAAATTTAAGAAAATTTTAATGTAATATCTATTTACTTTTAGAAAATATTTGATATAATTTAAGACAGATTGAAAAAAATAGGGGAAAAATATGAAAGCTGTACTAGATGTATTAAAATTTATTGATATATTTACTCTGGCATATTTGATTTATTATATAATTACTGGCTTGTATGCATTAAAATCAAGAAGTAAAATAAGCACTGGAGATAAAAAGCATACATTTGCAGTTATTATACCAGCAAGAAATGAAGAGAAGGTAATTGCAAATTTATTAAAAAGCTTAAAAACACAAAATTATCCTAAGGAATTATATGATGTGTTTGTTGTGGCTAATAATTGCACAGACAAGACTTCTGAAATAGCATTATCTCACAATGTAAATGTCATAGAAGGAAACGAAAATATTAAATCTAAAGGAGATGCACTAAAATTAGCATTTACTGAACTAAAAGATTCAAAATATGAATCTTTTGTAATTTTTGATGCAGATAATATTGTTCATCCAGAGTTTATAAATAAAATGAATGATGCAATGTGTGCAGGCTATGAGATAGCACAAGGATTTAGAGATAGTAAAAATCCATCTGATACTTGGATATCTAGTAGCTATTCAATACATTATTTAATACATAATCTATTTTTAAATAAAGCTAGAAGAAATTTAGAAAAATCAAGTTTCATTAATGGGACAGGCTTTATGGTTACAAAAAACTTTATAGAGAAAAGAGGATATGATAGTAAAACTTTAACAGAAGATATAGAAATGACAGTTAAATGTGCACTATATCAAGAAAAGATAGGATTTGTAGAAGATGCAATAACTTATGACGAGCAAGTAACTACATTTAATGAATCTTGGAGACAAAGAAAGAGATGGTCTATTGGAACTGTTCAATGTTTCAAGATTTATTCTAGTAAATTAATAAAAAAGGGAATAAGAAGTCAAGAGTTTTCATGTATGGATGCATTTGTATTTCTAGTTTCACCTATTATACAATTTTTAGGAATTTTATCATATATTTTACATTTTATAATTTCATTTGCAAAAGGACAAAATATAGATTATTTGAGCAAAGGATCAATCCTTTTAATAGGATATTTAATAAGTGTTACTTTATCAATTGCAGCAGTAAAAATGAATAAAAAACATATTAAGTCATATATAAAAGGAATATTTATGCTTCCAGTATTTGTTTTATCTTGGATGCCAATAAATTTACTTGCTTGTATTGGAAAAGCTCAAACTGATAAATGGGAAAAGATAGAACACACAAAAGATGTTACAATAGACAAGATGTTAGAAAAAAGTTATAAATAAGGAAGTAATATATGCAAAGTAAAAAAGTAAAAATATTTAAAATAATAATGTTAGCAATATTTATATTAATAATGATATTTTTAACTGTAAAATTTTTGCCATTATTTAAAAGTATATCAACTGAAGAACGGTAGAATAGAGTTACAAAATGAGATTGAATCAATAGGCTCAGAAGGAATCATAATAATAGTTGGCTTAATGATAGTACAAATATTTTTGCCAATACTACCTCGGAGAACCAGTAGAAATACTTGCAGGGATGTCTTATGGAGCAATAGGTGGACTTATCATAGTGTTTTTAGGAGCATTTGTAAGTTCTTTCATAATATTTTTTGCAGTTAGAAAGTTTGGAAGGAACTTTATATATGCTTTTGTGTCAAAAGAAAAGATAGAAAAAGTAGAGCAAAGCAAAATATTCTCTAATCAAAGAAGACTAGATTTGATACTATTTGTTTTATTCTTAATACCAGGAACACCAAAAGATTTACTTGTTTACATAGGAGGATTATTACCAATAAAACCAATGAAATTTTTACTTATCTCAACATTTGCAAGATTTCCTTCGATAGTATCATCAACAATAGCAGGAAGTAATTTAATCGCAGGAAATTGGGCAGTAGTAATAGCAACATATCTTATCACATTCTTAATTGCTGCTTTAATAATATATATGTTTAATAAAAATGAAAAGGTATATATAAAACTATAAAAAATTGCCCCAAGGCTGGGGCAATTTTTTTATCCACTACACCGATCACAAATAGGATAATCTCCTTTTCGCTTGCATTTGAAATAGTCACATTTCTTAGCCTTATTGTTTAAGGTAGTCTTATAAATAAGCGTACAACGGTAGAAGTGCCTATGGAGGCTATTGTACCCATAGACAGATCCATAGTGACAATTGCTACAAGCACGAACAGGGCAAGTTATCTTTTCCATTGATACATCCTCCTTAATAATGATAGTGGATTTTAATGTATTTGCTTGTGTTTATATTTTATCAAATTTTTATAGATAAGTCAATTATGTAAAACAATAGTTTAATTGTATATATCTTATATTGACAAATAAAATAATGTTATAGTATAATTTCACTTGAATAAAGAAGTAATAATGGAAAATAATAATTATAGTTTTAAGGAGGTATCATAAATGGAATTTGTTGCAAATGAAGGAAAAAATGCTGAAATACAAGTAGGAGATGAAATATATCTAAGACAGCCGATAAAAACGCATTTTGTAAAACAAGGAGAAAGCTATATAGACGTAGTTGAAAAATATGTAAAACCTGTATATGAAGAAGGAGATATTATTTCTATCAGTGAAAAAATTATAAGCCTTTGCCAAAATAGAGTTGTAAGAAGAGAAGATATAAAAATAGGATTTTGGGCAAAATTGTTATCTAAATTTGCATCTCATCCAGATACAGGAGTAGGAGTTGGAGAAACAATAAAAATGCAATATGCAATAAATACAGTAGGACTTCTAAGAGTATTGTGGGCAAGTATTGCAAGTGCAGTAACAAAGCTATTTGGTAAAAAAGGTGTTTTCTATGAAATAGTAGGATTAGATGTAAGTGGACTAGATGGCTTCTATGATCATATATGGGCTGAATATAGAGATATAGGAATACAATTACCTGAAAACCCAGATAAAGTATGTAACGATATAAAAGAAAAGTTAGGAATAAGTGCAATGATTGTTGATGCAAATGATTTAGGACAAGTGATACTTGGAAAATCAGATGATATAGAAAAAGATAACGAAGTTTTAGTACAAATGATCAGTGATAACCCAGCAGGACAAGGAAGAGAAACAACCCCAATTGTTCTTATTAGAAAAAAGAATTTAAAAGATATGGAGGAATTGAAAATGAATAATGAATTAGTAATAAGAAGATGTAAACATTGTGGAGCATTAGTAAAAGTTTTAGAAGATTGCGGATGCAAATGCGGAATAGAGTGCTGTGGTGAACAAATGGAAAAATTAATTCCAAACTCAGTTGATGCAGCAATAGAAAAACATGTACCAACTTATGAAAAAGTTGAAGATGAGATATATGTAAAAGTAAATCATGTAATGGAAAAAGAACATTATATAGAATGGATAAGCTTAGTAAAAGAGAATAAAGAATATACAGTAAAATTATATCCAGAGCAAGAAGCAGAAGCTAGATTTAAATATATCCCAGGTTCAACTTTATATGCTTATTGCAATAAACATGGACTATGGAAAGCAGAAGTAGAGTAAAACATTACAAAAGCAATACATTTATATTACATTTTTGTTACATTATTGAAAAAAATACTAATATAAAATATAATAGTGTTAGATATCAAAAGAGAAAGGGTGCTGAAAATGGAAACATTTGCAGACTATATTCTATCTGAAGAAGACTATATCAAAAAAATGGAAATTGCATATTATTTACAAAAAAGAACAGGCATATTTTTTGACAATTCTGTTATTTTAAAAACAGAATTAGCAAGGCTATTCATAGATACAATGAACTTAGATGTTGACAAAAACTTAGTCCTTACAGCCTGCCTTTTATATGCTTGCAAAAAAAATATAGTATCACACGATATAGAAAAAATAAAAAAATATGCCGAAGAAGGAGCAGAATATCTTGAAACACTTGGATTTTCAAAAAGATTCTGCAAAATATGCACAGGAGTAAATAGGTATACTGAAAGCGAAGATAGAGAAAAAGAAAGCGATATTTTAGAACTTGTAGATAATTTCGGAGGATTAGTCTTAGACAGACCTGAGAGAAAAGGATATCCAATAGATGAAGCAATGAACTTACTTGAAAATAGGAATTTAAAAGATTTAGACAATAGATATCTAGAAGAGTTTAAAAAGTTCGTTTATTTGAAAGAAGGTGTTGCTGCATGAGCTTTTGGAGAGATGAAAATAATGAGGTGCATGAACCTGATACAGGGTTCAATCCAGAAATTACAAATGTAATAGGAATAATAAAAGGTGCAAGAAGTGTAAGTGAGTGCATAAATACTCTTGCAAGAGGAAGAGTAGCACATAATGTATTAGAAGAAAAATCTAATAAAAGAATAGATGATAGGGCAGAATGGGCTAGGGCAGAAGAAATAGGACAAGAAAGATAATATAAAAAAAGAAGGACTTTATAATGTACGAAGTATTTGCAGATTTACATATACATATTGGAAGAACAAAAAATAATAAACCAATAAAAATAACAGCTGCAAGAAGCCTAAATTTTGAAAACATTGCAAAAGAATGTGTACAAAGAAAAGGTATAAACATTGCAGGAGTTATAGACTCAGCATCTCCTTATGTTATAGAAGATATAGAAGAATTTCTAGAACAAGGTGATGCAAAAGAATTACAAGACCGGTGGAATTATATATAAAGATAAATTATGCATAATTTTGGGAAGCGAAATAGAGACATCAGAAATAAATGAACAAGGAAAAACAGGAAGCGCCCATAACTTATGCTATTTTCCATATCTAAAAAACATAAAAGCCTTTTCAAAAGAAATGCAAAGTCATATAAAAAATATTACTTTAAGTTCTCAAAGAGCTAATATTTCAGCTTACGAATTAATAGATATAGTAGAAAAATATCGGAGGTGTGCTAATTCCAGCACATGCATTTACCCCATATAAGAGTTTTTATGGAAATTGTACAGATAGACTTGAAAAGATATTTAAAGAAAAATATTCTAGGATACCTGCAATAGAGCTTGGACTTAGTGCAGATACATTTTTAGCAGACCAAATTTCAGAACTAGAAGATAAAACATTTTTGACAAATTCAGATGCACACTCACTTCCAAAAATCGCAAGAGAATATAACAAAATAGAAGTAGAAGATATTAGCTACAAAGAGCTTATGAAAGCAATAAAAAGAGAAGATGGAAGAAAGATAGTATGTAATTATGGATTAGATCCAAAATTAGGCAAATATCATAGAACATATTGTGAAGTGTGTGATAAGAGAATAGAAGGAAATCCACCAGTGACGTTATGCGACACTTGTGATAGTAGAAATATTACAATGGGAGTTTTTGACAGAATAGAAATTATAAAAGATAAAAACGAAACTAAGAGTCCAGCATTTAGACCAGAATATAAATATCAAATACCATTAACATTTATACCAGGACTTGGAGGAAAAACAATTGACAAATTGCTGGATAATTTTGAGACAGAGATGAATATACTGCACAAATTATCATTTGATGATATAGAAGCGGTATTTGGAGAAAAAATTGCAAGAAATATTATAGATGCAAAGACTGGAAAAATGCAAATATTAGCAGGTGGAGGAGGAGTATACGGAAAAGTATGCACTTCTAAATAGCCATAAACTTTTAAAATAATTAGTTCTATTTTAAATTGTATTACATAAACATTGATTAAGAAATTAAAAACAAGAAAGGTTTATGTAATGCATAACAAAAGAGCAAGAATATCAAAGCCCAATATCGGGTTAATACAAACACATATAAGTAACAATTTAAAAAACTATGTTATTGTAACTGTCATATTTCTTGTTGGAGTAGTACTTGGTGTATTATTTATTAATAATGTAAACAATGCACAAAGCGAGGAAATAAGTGGTTATATAAATAACTTTATAGAAAAAACAAAAGATAATGCAAGTGTAGATTATATAAGATTATGCATGACCTCATTAAAAAACAATCTATCCCTTGCTATTTTATTATGGTTCGCAGGACTTACTGTAATAGGTGTTTTTGTAGTATACATAGTAATATGTTTTAGAGGATTTTGTTTAGGCTACACCATATCTAGTATAGTAGCAACTATTGGAACAAAGAATGGAAGTCTATTTATTCTATCAACTTTGTTACCTCAAAATATAATATTTATACCGACAATATTTGCTATTGCTATAAGCTGTATGAGACTATATAAATCGATTATGAAAGACAAAAGACGTGAGAATATAAAGATAGAAATATTAAGACATACTGTGTTTTGCGCATTAGCGAGTGTATTACTTATATTAGCTTCTTTGGTTGAAACATATATATCAACAAACATATTTATGTTGATTAAAAATATTTTCTAAAATTTTAAAAAATCTATTTACATTTTTGTAAGAATTTGATATAACATATATATCTTATGTTAATACAATTAGTAATGGGGGAGAGATAAAATGCAAAAACAAATTAAAAACTTTTTGGACTTTATAGAAAATGATAAGAAAGTATCACAAAACACATTACAATCATACAGAAGAGATATTATGCAATATAGCGCTTATATAGAAGATAACAAAATTAATTATTTAAAAATCGATGAAAAAGGAATAAGAGATTACTTAAAATATATGAACGATATTGGCAAAAAAAGCTCTACTATTTCAAGAAGTTTAGCCTCTATTAGATCTTTTTATCAATACTTATTAAGAGTTAAAAAGATAAAGAAGGATCCAACAGAAGGAATTCAATCTCCTAAAATAGAAAAAAGAGTACCATCAGTTCTTACATCTCAAGAAGTAGAACTATTATTAGAACAACCTAAAAACGTAGACCTAAAAGGTATAAGAGATAAGGCTATGCTTGAATTTGCTTATGCTACTGGAATGAAAGTTACTGAAATAATATCTTTGAACCTAGAAGATGTAAATTTGGAAGAAGGATATGTAGTATGCAAAGGAAGAGAAAGAACTAGAAATATTCCACTAGGTTCATTATCAATTAAGGCATTAAAAGATTATATAGAAAATTCTAGAAATATTTTAATAAAAGATGAAAATGTTAAAGCATTATTTGTTAATACAAATGGTCAAAGATTAACAAGACAAGGATTCTGGAAAATAGTTAAATATTATAAAGAACAAGCTCATATATCAAAAGATATAACACCACACATTTTAAGACATTCATTTGCAACACATCTTTTGCAAAATGGAGCTGATTTGAAAGCAATTCAAACAATGCTTGGACATTCAGATATATCTTCAACACAAATATATATGCAATTCCAAGATGCAACGATACAAAATATCTACAAAAAAGCTCATCCAAGAGCATAAATAAAAACAAAAAAGAAGTCCGCACAAAATTTGTTATGCGGACTTTTTTAGTAAAAATACCAAAGAAAGGAGCATCTGCTTACATGAAAAAGGAAGAAAGAAAAAGAAAAGATAATATAGAAAAGCTAACAAAAGAAGTAGAAGAAAAAAAGAAAATACCAAAAGAAGTAAAAGAAAAGATAAATTCTAAAGTATTTGAAAATATGATAATAGCTGCAATTATAATGGTGTATTTAGTTTCACTTAATTTTGGAATGACTAATATCCCAACAGATACATATAGAACAGATTTGAAAGTATTTTCAATTCTTTTACTAATTATTACAATAATGATTTTTGAATGGGGATATAAAAAAGATAATGAATCTATATGGCTACACGGAGTGGAAGTTATGATACTTGGAGTTATTACTTTATATCTAATATATTTGTATTCAATGTATTACAGCACTTATGGAACACTTATATTATCAATAGGAATAATTTATCTAATTTATTATGCTATAAAAATATTGATAATCCAAAAAAGAATAGAAAAAGAATATATAAAGAGTCTAAATGATATTGGCGAAATAATTAAAAAATAAAAAAGAAATGGAGAATTAAAATGGAAAAATGTTTGTTATTAGGAAATGGTGGAAGGGAAGCAGTTATTGCAGAATATGTGTCTAATGGATATAGCCTTTATTCAGTTATGCCATACATAAATCCTTCAATTGCAGAATACGTAGAAAAGTCAAATGGAAAGTTTATAGTAGGCGATCCATTTGATAAAGAACTTGTGAAAAAATTTATACAAGACGAGAAGATAGAAAACTGTATAATAAGTAGTGATAATTTACTTCAAAAAGGATTAATAGATTTAGCAAGAAGTTTAGGACTTAAAACGTTTGGACCTACTTCAAAAGGTGCTAAAATCGAGTGGAGTAAATCTTATGCATTAGATATAGTACAAAAATTCGAGCCACAAATGATAATAAAAAATTATAATATAACAGATGAAGAAACTTTAAGAAAAATCATAGACACTTATGAAGGAGATAACTTTGTCGTAAAACCAGAAGGACTAACAGGAGGAAAAGGAGTAAAAGTTGGAGGAATTCATTTTAAAGGAAAAGAAGAAGGATATGAATATGCCAAAAGCTGCTTAGAGATAAGTGGAAATGTTATAGTTCAAGATAAAGTAGAAGGAAGAGAATTTACTGTAACAGGCTTGACAGATGGAAAAAATTTAGTAATAACTCCTACAACATTTGATTATCCATATAGATTTGACGAAGACAAAGGACCAGGCACAGGAGGTATGGGCTGCTTAGGATTTGATAATGGGCTTCTTCCATTTTTGACCAAAGAAGATATAGAAGAATGTGCAAAATTAATGAAAGAGACAGTAGAATATGTAAATAGAGATTCATTAGAATTTAATGGAGTTATATATGGTGGATTTTTTAAAACTAAAAATGGCATAAAATTTGTTGAATTTAATGCAAGATTTGGAGATCCAGAATCAATAAATATTTTGAATGCGATAGAAACTCCATTTGTAGAATTATTTAATAATATACAAAATCAAGTATTAAGTAATGAAAATTGTAAATTCAAAAAGACAAATACATTTACGGTGTATGTAGTAAGTCCTAACTATGCAATAAAATCATCTAAGGAGCCTTGTAAGTTTACTTTAAATAAAGAAGAAATAGAAAAACAAGGAGTAAAAATATATTTTGCAAGTACAAAGCAAATAGAAGGAAAAAATTATGAAAGTGTAGGAAATTCTAGATTATTTGCAGTAACTTATGCAGATAATATAATGGATGAAGCAAAAGAAAAAGTATATAAAGCCTTAGATCGGAAATGTAGATGAAAAGCTAAATTACAGAAAAGATATAGGAAATATATATGTGCACTAAAAAAAATAAGGTTTTTATTTATTGACAAATGTTTGAATAAAATATATTATTTTAATATATTAAAATTTTAATAGGAGGGGAAAATTGAAAATGAAAAAATTAATACCTTTAATGATAATTATGACATTAATAATTTCTTTAAGCACAGTAGTTTTTGGAGTTAACACAGGAGAGATACAACCTAGGACACAAAATGAAATAATGCCAATTTCAGAAACAGAAACAAATAATACTACTGAAATAACTGAAAATCCTGAGGTAAAAACACATGAAGGAGACTTATATGTATTTTTCTCAGAAGATGATTCTAATGCTTCAAGTTATGTAATGGATAAAAATGTTGACGGAAACGTATTCATATTTGGAAAAGATGTTAAAATTACAGGAGAAATTAATGGATCACTATTTGTATTTGCAACAAATCTTACAATAGATGAGTCTGCATATATTGCTTTACATACATTTGCAGCTGCAGAAAATATAACAATGTCAGGATTTACATCAGACATGTATGCAGCTTCTGGAAACTTTAATATGACAGAAACTGGAGTTGTTTATAGAGATTTAAAACTTGCCTCAGAAGATGCTACATTGCTTGGACAAATTGGAAGAGATATAAATATGACAGCAAATAATGTAAAAGTATATGAAAATGAAGAAAATAATCTTTATGTAGGTGGAAATCTTTCTTATTCATCTATAAAAGAAATAGAACATTTAGATGATATAACAGTTGACGGAGAAGTAGAATATACACAAATAACAGAATCAGAAGAAGAAGATACTAATGTAGCTTTAGACTATTTATATGGAACAATAGGAAGTGTAATATTTACATTAGTTATATATGCATTGATAATATTCTTAGCACCTAAATTTGTAGAAAAATCAAAAGAATATATTTCAGTAAGAGCCTTTCTTTCAGGAGCTATTGGTCTTGCATTTACAATATTAGTTCCAATTATAGCATTAGTACTATTATTCACAATATTAGGATTACCACTAATGTTCTTAATTTTAGCAGTATACATATTTGTATTAATGATTAGTAGTGTAATAGTTGCAACAGCAATTAATGAATTTATAGTAAGTAAAGTACAAAGTTTAAATACTACATGGAAAAAGATACTTATGATAATACCAGTATCTGCGGTAATTTATTTATTAAAACAATTACCATATGTAGGAATTTGGATATCAGCTATTGTATTCTTAGTAGGTGTTGGAATTGTTATACTATATCAATTCGATAAAAGAAAAAAAGAAAAAGTAGTAGAAGAATAATAAATAAATATTAATATAAAAAAGTGCACTTCAACTCTGAAGTGCACTTTTAAACTATATTATTAAAATAAGTATTTTTTATTGCTATTTTTTTTAATATTTTATATAATATGAAATGTAAGGAAGGAGGTCCAAAATGGATTATTTAGAAAAATATGAAGAATGGTGCAATAACCCAGTATTTGACGAAGATACAAGAAAAGAATTAATAGGTATAAAAGAAAATGATACAGAAATAAAAGAGAGATTTTATAAAGACTTAGAATTTGGAACAGCAGGCCTAAGAGGAATAATAGGAGCTGGAACAAATAGAATGAATAAATATACAGTTGGAAAGGCAACACAGGGACTTGCTAATTTTATAAAAAAAGAAAATGGACAAAATAGAGGAGTTGCAATAGCGTATGATTCAAGACATATGTCAATAGAATTTAGTGAAATTGCAGCATTGGTTTTAAATGCAAATGGAATAAAAACATACAGATTTGAATCATTAAGACCTACACCAGAGCTTTCATTTGCAGTTAGAGAATTGCATTGCATAGCAGGAATAGTAATAACAGCTAGTCACAATCCACCAGAATACAACGGATATAAGGCATATTGGACAGATGGAGCACAAATCACACCTCCAATAGATAAACAAATAATAGATGAAGTAAACAATGTTACTGATTATGCAGAAATAAAAACAATGGACAAAGAAGATGCTATAAAACAAGGACTTTATAATGAAATAGGAAAAGAAATTGACGATAGATATATAGAAGAACTAAAGAAACAATCACTAAACCCAGAAGTAATCAAAGAAATGTCAGACAATATAAATATCGTATATACACCATTACATGGAACAGGAAATTTGCCAGTAAAGAGAATTCTTAAAGAACTTGGCTTTAAAAATGTCTATATAGTACCAGAGCAAGAATTACCAGATGGAGATTTCCCAACAGTTGAATATCCAAACCCAGAAGATCCAAAAGCATTTAAACTTGCACTTAAACTTGCAAAAGAAAAAGACGCAGATATAGTTATTGCAAACGATCCAGATGCAGATAGATTAGGAGTTTATGTAAAAGATAATAAAACAGGAGAATATATAGCATTTGATGGAAATATGTCAGCTTTGTTAATAGGAGAATATGTATTATCAGAAAAGAAAAAAAGAGGCTTAATTCCTGCAAACGGAGCAATGGTTTCAACAATAGTATCATCAAATATGACAGAGGCAATGGCAAAAGAATATAATATTAAATTAATCAAAACATTGACAGGTTTTAAATGGATAGGTGAGCAAATTAAATTTTTTGAAGAAAATAATTCTTATGAATATCTATTTGGATACGAAGAAAGCTATGGATGTTTAGTTCGGAACACATGCAAGGGATAAAGACGGAATAGTTGCAGTAATGCTACTTTCAGAAGCAGCAGCATTTTACAAAAAACAAGGATTAACATTATGGGATCAAATGATAAATATATATGAAAAATATGGATATTACAGAGAGACACTTGTGACAATGACTTTAAAAGGAATAGAAGGACAAGAAAAGATAAAAGCAATTATAGAGAAATTAAGAAATAGCAATATTGAACAAATAGGAAAATTTAAAGTTGTTGGAATGAAAGATTATCAGAAAAAATATTCTAAAAATCTAATTACAAACGAAGAAGGAACAACTGATCTTCCAACATCAAATGTGCTATATTTCGATATTGAAGGTGATGCTTGGTGTGCAGTAAGACCATCTGGAACTGAACCTAAAATAAAGTTCTATATGGGTGTCAAAGAAAAGACTATGTATGATGCAAATAATAAATTAGAAGAAATAAAAAATGCAATGCTTAAATTATGCGAATAAAATCAGTATATTTTACTTATAAAAATATTATAATATAAATATAAATTATTTACTAAATAAAATAGCTATATATGTTGATATATAGCTATTTTTCTTACATATTAAATTGTTTATTTTGTGAAACAAAAAGATATTTTTGGAATATATTATATAAGTTTGTAAAAAATACTATAAAAAAATATTAAAAATTTTTGAAAAAAGTGTTGACATTTGTTTTTTAAAATTGTATAATAAAAAAGCTCTGTGTAAATAGGGCAAAAAAGTACATTGAAAAGTAAACAAAAAATCCTTTAAGAAACCAAGCGGGAGAGTACATTTTGAAAAAGAGATGTATGAACCAAAAAAATAATGAAAGATTAAAAAATGAGTTAGAAAACTCAAAGAGATATTTTAAAGTTTCGAGTTAGAAGCGAGCAGTACAAGGCAATCAAGGCAAAAAAGCGGAGACGTACGTGTGTACGTTGAGCATTTTTTGACCGAAGATTAACGAAGTAATGCGAAGTTTATCACTCGAAAATAATTTGAGAGTTTGATCCTGGCTCAGGATAAACGCTGGCGGCGCACATAAGACATGCAAGTCGAACGAGCTTAATACCTTGCTTGCAAGGTAAGCGGCTAGTGGCGGACTGGTGAGTAACACGTAAGAAATCTACCTATTAGAGGGGAATAACAGTGAGAAATCATTGCTAATACCGCATATGCCATAACTGTCGCATGACAGAAGTGGGAAAGGAGCAATCCGCTAATAGATGAGCTTGCGGCTGATTAGCTAGTTGGTGGGGTAAAGGCCTACCAAGGCGACGATCAGTAGCCGGACTGAGAGGTTGAACGGCCACATTGGGACTGAGATACGGCCCAGACTCCTACGGGAGGCAGC
>CANRFH010000004.1 GCA_947629835.1 uncultured Clostridia bacterium
CTGCTCTACCAACTGAGCTATCAGACCATTAAATTGCACCAAAGATTTTCAGTCCTCTGCTCTACCAACTGAGCTATCAAGCCAAATATAAATTTTTTCTATGTAATAAAAAAATGGCGACCTGGAACGGGCTCGAACCGTCGACCTCTAGCGTGACAGGCTAGCGTTCTAACCAACTGAACTACCAGGCCGTAACAAATATTTTTGTTTTGGCTTTATTTTAAAAAATGGTGGGCGCAATAGGGCTCGAACCTATGACCTCCTGCTTGTAAGGCAGATGCTCTCCCAGCTGAGCTATGCGCCCATTTTTCTATCAGCGTATTTTAGTATACTAAATTTAGTGCAAAATGTCAATACATATTTTGAAATTTTTTCACTTTTTTTGCAGTTATATGGTTCGCTAGACTTATAAGTCTAGCGAACCATATAACATTTTTATTTCTTTAATAATTCTAATGCTTTATCTATTTGTTCTTCCTCACTAGATATGTCATAATCTGGTTTTACTCCAACTTCATTTATTTTGTTTCCATTTGGAGTATAATATTCAGCTGATGTTACCTTCAAAGCTCCACCATTTGATAGATAAATAAGTTCTTGTATTAAGCCTTTTCCGAAAGTTGTTTTACCAACAATTTCTGCTTTGTCATTTTCCTTTAATGCTGCTACAAATATTTCAGAAGCACTGGCTGTTTCTTCATTTGTTAACACTACTGTTGGCATTGTTATAGTTCTAGATGAATTTGCCTTTTTTATTTCTTTACTTTCTTTTTTATCCATAGTAATTAGCATAGTTTCACCTTTATCGCAGAATAAATCAGCTATTTCTAATGCTTGGTCTACTAATCCGCCTCCGTTATTTCTTAAATCAATTATAAGTCCTTTTGCTCCTTCTTTTTCTAGTTCATTATATTGATCTAGAAAATCTTTTGCACAGTCTTCATCAAATGTATTTATTTCTATATATCCTATATCTTTTGTAAACATAGTGCTTTCAACATATTTTATATTTATTGGACTTCTTTCAATTTTAATATCAAGTGTTTTTCCATCCCTTAATATTGTTAATGTTACTTCTTTTCCTTCTTCTCCTTTTATATAATCTGCAAGGTCATTTATTTGATCAGCATTATATTCTTTTCCATCTACTTTAAGTATTTTATCTTCTGCTTTTAATCCTGCTTTTTCAGCTGGTGACTCACTCATTGGTTCTATTACTTTAATATCATTAGTGTCCAAATCTGCTTGAAGATAAACTCCTATTCCTACATAATTTCCAAGTGTAGATGTTTCAAATTGTTTAAGATCTTCTGGTGTGTAATATTCTGTATATTCATCACCTATGCCGTTTACAGCTCCTTTTATTGCTCCATTAACTAAATCTTCATTATTTATTTCTCCTAAATATTTGTCTTCAAGTATCTCAGTTATCTTTGATATAGTACCTTTTAGTTGTTCATCTAAACTTACTTTGTCATTTCCTGGTAATGTGAATTTTACAGTACTATCATAATTAATAATACTTACAACTACAAAAGTGATTATTGAAATTATAACAATTAACATTAATGTCCTATAAATTGCTTGCATTATTTTCTCTTTCATAAGAACCCTCTTCCTTCTTTTTTAAATATAGAAAACCTCAAAATGAGGTTTTCTTTTATATAATATATATATATTCCGACTTTAATACTTTATAATTAATCAAACCTTATTTTTACATTCCTAAATATGGAGCTGGGTTTACATATGTACCATTTAGCAATACACTGAAATGTAAGTGATTTCCTGTTGAATATCCAGTTGTTCCAACTGTGCCAATTTGTTGTCCTTTTGTTACAGTTTGTCCTACTCTAACTGAAATACTAGAACAGTGTCCATATAATGTAACTAATCCATTTCCGTGTGAGATCATTATATAATTTCCGTATCCTCCACCACAACTACATCTAGTTTTTGCTGTTTTTGCATAATCATGTGTACAATTGTTAGAAACTGTTATAACTGAACCTGATTCTGCTGCAAGTATTGCTGTGCCATGAGGTGCTGCCATGTCTATTCCCTTATGGTTTGCAGAACCTACTCCTCCTGTTGCAGCTGATCCTCTATATCCAAAAGTTGAAGAAATTCTAGTGTATCCTGGGCAAGGCCATTTTAGTTCTCCTCCTGTATATACATATCCGCCAGAATTATTAGCATTTTTTCTTGCTATCTCTTGGAATTCTCTTTCCTTTTGCTTGTATTGTTCATTCAATTCGTCTATTTCTTTTTGTAATTCTTTTTCTTCCTCACTTAATTGTGATACATATTTATTTTTATTTGCTTTTGTATTCTTTAGATGTATCTCTTCTACGTTTAATGCCGCTTGTTTTTCTTCTAATTGATCTTGCTTTTCGTCTAATTCGGCTTTAGATTTCTCTAAACTTGTTTTTTGTTCTTTTATTTTTTCCAAAAGATCTGTATCATATTCAGCAATCTTTCCAATCAAAAAATAATTTGATATGAAGTTTGATAGACTTTTTGAATTTAGTAATACATCTAGATATGAAACCGAACCTGCTTTATATTGTGCTACTAACCTTTTGCATAATGTATCATATTGTGTATCATATTTTTTTTGTTCTTCTTCAAGTTTTCCTGTTAGTACAGATATTTCTTCATTTAAAGAATTAAGTTCTGTATTAAGTGTATATATTTCATCTTCCTTTTGTGAAATCTCTGCATTTAATGTTTCAATTTCTTTCATTGCATCGTCTACTTTATCTTTTATTCCATCTATTTTAGTATTAGCTTCTTTAATGCTGTTTTGTATATTTTGCATTTCACTTTGTAACTGGTCTTGGCTATTTGCTGCAAAGCTCATGATTGAAACAGATATAAGTAATAACGCAATTATTACACTGATTACTTTTTTTGTCATATGATTCTCCTCCCGAAATTAGACTTCTAGATATTTTCTCATTGAAATTGAGCTTCCTATTACACCAATTCCAACACCTAGTAAAATATATGTCATTATTAATAAATTAAACATATCTGCAAATGTATATAATTTCAAGTTAAGTACTGCAAATGTTTCTGTTTTTACTAATTGGCTAGTTGCTAAATTATATAGTAGTCCTACAATTAAAATTGAGATAAATGCTGATACTAGTCCAATTATAATTCCTTCTACTATAAATGGCCATCTTATGAAACTATTTGTAGCACCTACATATTTCATAATCGAAATTTCTCTTCTTCTTGAATGAACTGTAAGTTTTATTGTATTTGTTATAATAAATATAGATATAAATACTAATATAAGAAGTATTGCAAATGTTACTATTCTTACACCCTTAGTTATATGTCCAAGCATATTTATAGTTTCATTGCTACTATTTACTTCTGTAATATGGTCTATTTGTTTAACTTGATTTTGTACATTATTATTTAAATCTAGATCAGTTAGAGTTATTATGTATGAAGGAGGTAATATGTCCTCTAAACCATCTAGTACTTCTGCATATTCTCCAAGGTTTTCTTTGTATGAATTATATGCATCTAAACTTGATACATATTCTACTGTATTTACTCCATCAATTCCTCTAATCTTATTTTCAATTTCTTTTATTTCTTCATCTGTTGTATCTATGTCAATGTATGCCTGCATTCCTTGTTCTGCCTCAATTTGAGCCATAACATAATTAACATTCTCACCTATTATAAAGAATAGACCAAACATAAGCATTGCCATACACATTATTGTTAAAGCGGCAACCGTAGACTTTTTATTTTTTAGGACGTTTTTAAATCCTTCACCTACTAAATAACTCATTATATTATATTTCACTGTTATAACCACCCTTTTTATCATCTCTTACTATATTGCCTTTTTCTATCTGTATTACTCTTTTTTTCATTTTATCTACTATGTCTTTTGCGTGTGTTGCAACAATTACTGTCGTACCTCTCATATTGATTTCATTAAGTAAGTTCATAATATCCCAAGCTGTATCTGGGTCTAAGTTTCCAGTTGGCTCGTCTGCAATTAGCATAGATGGGTTATTAACTAATGCTCTCGCTAATGCTACCCTTTGTTGTTCTCCACCTGATAATTCATTTGGGTACATTTTTGCTTTTTCACTTAAACCAACTAATGATAGTACCATTGGCACTTGTCTTCTAATGTGCCTTTGAGTTGCTCTTACTATATACATAGCATAAGCTACATTATCATATACAGTTTTGTCTGGTAATAATCTGAAGTCTTGGAATACTACTCCCATACTTCTTCTAAGATATGGAATTCTGCTTTTCTTTAAAAATGTTGTATCTTTTCCATTGATAATTATATTTCCTGATGTAGGTTCTTCCTCTTTTAATATTAGTTTTATTAATGTTGATTTTCCTGATCCAGAACTTCCTACTAAAAATGCGAATTCCCCTTTTTCAATTAAAAAGTTTGCATTATTTACAGCCTCTGTTCCTGTTGAATATTTTTTACTTACATTTCTAAATTCTATCATTTCTATTTCCTTCCAAATGTATAGGTTAATTATCTTATAATTTCTCTTTATATATCATAACAATAAATTTAAATTAATGCAATAGTTTTTTTTGTAAAAATATGATAATTTTTCTTTGTTTCTATGAATTTTAAGCATATTTTCACTATTTTTGTATTTTTTAAGAATTCACAAAAAATTTACAAACTAAAAAATACACCTAGATATAGGTGTATTTTAACTATTTGCTAGATTTCATTTTTTGTAATTCTACATGTCTTTTTACTTTTTGTGTTGTTGTTTTTACCATAGGCTCATCTGTTAGAATTAAATTTTTCATATATTTATATTTTGGAAGCCTTTTATTTATCTCTTTTATATCGTTCCATACAATGTTTCTTAATTCTTCTTGTGAAATATTAGGATAATGTTCTTTTACATATTCTTTATCATATACAATTTTTACTGATACAACTAAGTCGTCATCTTTTGGTTCTCCATATACCATACTTTCTGCAACATAAGGAAGATTATTTATTAATACCTCTAATTCTTCTGGATATATATTTTTTCCGTTTTTCAATACTATTACATTTTTTTGTCTTCCTGCAACATATAGTATACCATCTTTATCCATATATCCTAAGTCACCTGTATATAACCATCCGTTTTTTAAAACGGCCTTTGTTTCTTCTTCATCTTCATAATATCCAAGCATTACATTTGGTCCTTTTGCAATTATTTCTCCTATTCCTTCTTCATTTGGATTATCTATTTTCATTTCTACATCTGGCATTGGATAACCTATTGAACCATATCTAAGGACTTTTGCATTTTCTGCTGAAAGTACAGGAGATGTTTCTGTAAGTCCATATCCTTGTATTGTAAGTATTCCTAAATCATTTAAGCCTTTTGCAACCTTTTTATCAAGAGCAGATGCACCACTTACTATAAACCTTAACTCGCCTCCGAAGCTCATCTAATACTTCTTTAAATACTTTTCTTCTTATATCTATACCAAATAATAGAAGTGTCTTGGTAAGTATTTTCCCTAGCCTTACAACATTTGTCTTTCCTTTTTTCTCTATTGCTGTTTCAATTTTTTTATACATTGATTCTATCAAAAGTGGTACACAAATAAATACTGTAACTTTGTATTCTTTTAAATTTTCTTGTATATGTCTTAGTCCATCACAAAATACATTTTTCATTCCTTTTGATAAATATAATAGCTGTCCAGTTGATCCAAATGTATGATGGTATGGTAAAAATGCAATGTTCGTATCTGTTTCAGTTAACCACTCTACTTTTGACATAGAATTTATATTACTTGCTATATTTTTATGAGATAACATTACAGCCTTAGATAATGATGTTGTTCCAGATGTGAAAACTATTGTAGCCATTTCTTCTGCATTTATCTTAGCATCTAAATATTTTCTATCTCCTTTGTTTATAAGGTCTTCACCTTTTTTTATTAAGTCTTTAATAGTAGTTATATTTTCTACTTCATCCATAGTTACAACTTCTTTTAATGAAGTTTCACCTTTGTCTATTATTCTTTTGATTGTTTCTACATAATTTTCTTCACAGAAAATCATTTCTACTTTTGCTTTTTTAATTGACATTTCTATTTCTTCTTCTGGTAGACCTTTATCAAGTGGAACAATTACTCCGAACACCATTTATAACAGATGCATATGAAAGTACCCACTCGTATCTATTCTTTCCAATAACTGCAATTCTTTTATCTTTGTATCCTAAATCTATTAATGCTGTTCCAAGTGCATTTATTTCTTTTCCTAATCTTTCATAGGTAATATTTTCGTATTTTACATCTTTTCCATCTTTATGCTTTATAACAAAAGCAATATTCTTTGAAAATTCTTTACAAGCATAGTTTATCATTTCTTTTAAATCTCTAAACTCTCTTGTTTCATATAAAATTTTGTTTTTCATATTATAAATATATCCTCTCTAATCTAGTATTTAATACTAGATTATCACATATGAAAAAATAAGTCAATTAGTTTGACCATTCATTCTATAAAACTTAAATAACATTTATTCTGTCCTTAATTCATTAACTATCCTTGCAAGATTATCTACTAAAAAGTCTATATCTTCTTTTGTATTTCTATCTCCAAATGTAGTTCTAAGTGAACCAGATATATATTCTTTTGATGTTCCGTATTGCTAAAAGAACATGTGATGGTGCAGTTTCTCCTGAATTACAGGCAGAGCCACTTGATGCACATATTCCGAACCTCATCTAGTTTTAAAAGAAGACAACTTCCATCTACATCCTTAAATGATATATTGATATTTCCTGGAAGCCTATCATACCTATCTCCATTAATTCTTATATCTTTTATTTTCTTTTCTAAACTTGAAATATAATATTCTCTTAAATTTTTTAGCTTTTCATTGTATTTATCAATATTTTCATAAGCGATTTTTATAGCTTTTCCGCAATCCAACTATTCCTGCTACATTTTCTGTTCCTGCTCTTTTATTTTTTTCTTGATGTCCACCATTTTGTATCTTTTGAAAATTTATACCCTGCCTTACATATAATGCTCCAACTCCTTTTGGTCCATAAAATTTATGTGCAGATAAAGATAATAAATCAATATTATCTTGTTCCACATCAATTTTTATATTTCCTATTGCTTGAACTGCATCTGTATGGAAAATTACATTATGCCTCTTTGCAATTTTTCCTATTTCTCTTATAGGTTGAATGGTTCCTATCTCATTGTTTGCTGTCATGATAGAAATTAAAATTGTACTATCAGTAATTGCATTTTCTAATTCTTCCAAAGAAACTTTTCCGTTTTTATCTACTCCTAAATATGTTACTCTGAATCCCTCTTGCTCTAAAATCTCGCAAGTTTCTAGTACCGCATTATGCTCTATTTTTGTTGTTATAATGTGATTGCCTTTATTTCTATTTGCATAAGCAACTCCCTTTATTGCTAAATTATCACTTTCACTACCACATCCTGTAAAATATATTTCCTTTGGTTTAGCATTAAGCACTCTTGCAACTCTTTCTCTTGCAAGTTCTATTGCCCTTTTATTTTCTCTTCCTATCTTATATATTGAAGATGGATTTCCATAGTTTAATTCAAAGTATGGAAGCATCTCTTTCAAAACATCTTCTTTTACATACGTTGTTGCTGCGTGATCAAAATATCGTATTTTATCCAAAATAATTCCTCCCTTTATATTAGTATATGAAAATAGGGAGGATTAATTCAATTATTATATTAAACTATGTTTTCTAGTTCTTTTATTTTATCTCTTAACTCTGCTGCTTTTTCGAACTCTAATTCTTGTGCATATTTTATCATTTCATTTGTTAATTTTTCAATTACTTCGCTTATATCTTCATCATCTTTTATATCGTGTTCTGCTTTGATATCTTCTACTATTGTTGCTTTAATCGTATCTCTTACACTCTTTTTAATTGTTTGAGGAGTTATTCCATTTGCTTCATTATATTCTTTCTGAAGTCTTCTTCTCCTGTTTGTCTCTGATATAGCTTTTTCCATACTATTTGTTAGTTCGTCTGCATACATAATAACCTTTCCATCTGTATTTCTTGCAGCACGTCCTACTGTTTGTATTAGTGATCTTTCTGAACGCAAAAAGCCTTCTTTATCTGCATCAAGTATTGCAACTAATGACACCTCTGGTATATCTAGTCCCTCTCTTAAAAGGTTTATACCAACTAATACATCATATTTTCCGAATTCTTAGGTCTCTAATTATTTCCATTCTCTCTAATGCTTTTATATCTGAATGCATATATGTTACTTTTATATCAATACCTGCTAAGTATGCTGTCAAATCTTCTGCCATTTTCTTTGTCAAAGTTGTGACTAAAACTCTTTCGTTCTTTTCAACTCTTAGTCTTATTTCTTCTATTAAATCGTCTACTTGATTTTCAACTGGTTTTACAATTATTTCTGGATCTAAAAGTCCTGTTGGTCTTATAATTTGCTCTACTACATTTCCATCTGAGTGTTCTAATTCATACTCTGCTGGAGTTGCTGATACAAATATACATTTATTTATCTTCTTTTCAAATTCTTCAAATTTAAGTGGTCTATTATCTAGTGCAGAAGGTAATCTAAAACCATACTGTATTAAACTTTCCTTTCTTGCTTTGTCTCCGTTATACATTGCTCTTACTTGTGGTATTGTTGCGTGAGATTCGTCTATGAACATTATAAAATCATCTGGCAAATAGTCTAATAGTGTAAATGGAGCACTTCCGTGGTTTTCTTCCGACTTATATGTCTTGAATAGTTCTCTATTCCTTGGCAAAAGCCAGTTTCTCTTAACATCTCCATATCAAAATTAGTTCTTTCTTCTATCCTTTGAGCTTCTATAAATTTATTTTTATCTTTAAAATATTTTATCCTTTCTTGCAATTCTTCATCTATTGTAACAAGTGCTCTTTCCATCTTGTCCTCTCCTGTTACATAGTGAGAATTAGGGAATATCATAACATGTGATCTTATTCCTATTGTCTTTCCTGTAAGTGGGTTTATCTCTGTGATTTTTTCTATCTCATCTCCCCAAAATTCTACTCTTATTGCCTTTTCATTTTGGTCTGATGGATATACTTCTAAAATATCTCCTTTTGCTCTAAATGTTCCTCTTTTAAAGTCCATTTCATTTCTTGTATATTGCATATTTACAAGTTTCCTTAAAATCTCGTCTCTTGATTTTAACATTCCGGGGTCTTAGAGATACTGCCATATTTTCATAGTCTATTGGGTCTCCGAAGTCCATATATGCAAGATACTGATGCAACTATTATTACATCTCTTCTTTCAAAAAGTGCAGCTGTTGCTGAGTGTCTTAGCTTATCTATTTCATCATTTATAGACGCATCTTTTTCTATATATGTGTCTGTTGATGCTACATAGCTTTCTGGCTGATAATAATCGTAGTATGATACAAAATACTCAACTGCGTTCTCTGGGAAGAACTCCTTGAACTCCGAATAAAGTTGTCCTGCTAAGGTCTTATTATGTGCTAAAATGAGTGTCGGTTTTTGCACTTTTTCAATTACATTTGCCATTGTGAAAGTTTTTCCGAGAGCCTGTAACACCTAGTAACGTCTGGAATTTCTTACCTTTCTCTATTCCTTTTGCTAAATATTCTATTGCTTTTGGTTGGTCACCAGTTGGTTTATATTCCGAATGAATCTTAAACATTTTTCTTTTCTCCTTTTTATTTTTCCGTCATTTATTGTATGTGCAAATTTTAAACATACTTAACTTTCGTTTAATTCTAAATTCATTTAAATAAAACTTTCTTTTATCGTCTTCGTCGATTTTGATTAGTTCCAAATAATGTGACCAACTTAAATTTCCGAGACAGTGTTTCGGAATTTTGATATACATTATAGAATTTTCTCATTTTTTCTAAATTATCAACTGAAAAACCTTTTCCAAACTCATTTGTAAGTTTTTCTGATAGTTTTTGTAAAACAGCATCTCCATAGTTAGCTCTTTCATTTCCTTGTTGAATTTCCATTATAACTTTTCCTATATTCCAATATAAATTGAGCATTTCTGTATTTACTACACTATATACTCTATTTCTACTATTGTTTATTAAATCTCTAATTTCTTCAAAAATAGGATTTATATTTTTATCAATCAATGATAAATCTTTTGACATTTGATTTCTCCTCTCTTAAGTTATATTTTATTCATACGAATGAGTCACTTGCTAATATAAATTGTAATTTGTTTAATTATTCTTATTATCATTATTTTTATTTTTTTCAGTAATACTTAATTGTGAAAAAGCAGCACTAAACACACTAGTTATTACAGCATATCCTGCATTTACTTCTCCTTTATTTATTAGTACATAACCTGCTCCTATTAAAGTTAATATAAAAAATACAAATGTTAATATTCTAAATATTTTCTCTTTTTTCATAAATTTTTACCTCCAATACAAATTACTATTTATCTAATTATTCCTTCTGTATATCCTTAGGAAGTTTTTAATAAAGTTCATAATTATAACTTTCAAGTAGTTCTTGACATTTTTTATTTTCAATCTGATGAATTTCTAAAATATCTTTCTCTTTATTTTCTAAATAATTATATATCATATCATCTCTAAATCCAATTTCTGCAACTTCTTTTCTATTAGTTACAAAATAAATTTCTTTAATATTAGACCAAATAATTGCTGATAAGCACATAGGACAAGGTTCACTAGTGGAATACATAACACAATCAGTTAAATCATAAGTATTTAATCTTTTACATGCATCACGAATAGCAATTATTTCAGCATGTGCCGTTGGGTCTTTTTCTTTTAAAACTTTATTATTTCCATAACCGATTATTTTATTATCTTTAACAACAACTGCTCCAAATGGACCACCTTCTAAATTTTTAACTCCTAACTTAGCAAGTTCTATTGCTTTATCAAAATATTTCTGCATACTCAATCCTCCATTTTATTAATATATCATAGGAATTTAGCCTCTAATTTTTAATTATATCTTTTATTATTTCTCCTGCTATAATTAGACCAGCTACTGATGGAACAAATGATATACTTCCTGGTACTTGATTTCTAATTGTACATTTTCTTTTTGTTCCGGGAGGGCATATACATCCTGTTTTACAGCTACTATTTTCTGTTTCATCTGGAATAAGTGGTTCTTCTTTTGAATAAACTACTTTTAATTCTTTAATTCCTCTTGCTCTTAATTCTTTTCTCATAACTTTTGCTAGAGGACAGACACTTGTTTTATAAATATCTGTTACTTCAAATTTAGTTGGATCTAGTTTATTTCCTGTTCCCATACATGATATAATTGGAATATTTAGCTTATTAGCTCTTATAACTAATTCTATTTTTGCAGTTACTGTATCAACGCTATCAACAATATAATCAACTGTATTATCTAATATTTCTTTACTATCTGGCATAAAAAATTCCTGATATGTTTCAATATTTGCATTTGGATTAATATCCAATATTCTTTCCTTTGCAACATCTACCTTATATTTTCCTACTGTCTTATGAGTAGCAATAACCTGTCTATTTAAATTCGTTAAACAAACCTTATCATCATCAACTAATATAAAATTACCAATCCCAGCTCTTACTAGCCCTTCAACAACGAAAGAGCCTACCCCTCCAATACCGAACACAGCTACTTTTGCTTTTTTTAATTTCTCAACTGATTCATTTCCTATTAGTAATTCTGTTCTTGAAAATTGATTTAACATTTACAATTCCACCTTTTAATATATAACTTTAATTGTATCTTTTGTTATATTCTTCAATTTCTTTATATTACATCAATATTGTTATCATTGAATATTATATCTCCATTTGAATCAATATCAAATGTTATCGTAATTATTACTCCATCATAAGGATAATCTATAATATGTTCATCTAATATACTAGTCCTTGGATCTAATACAGTTGATAGTGAAAATTTATATTCTCCCTCACCTAATTCTCCATAAACTTCTGCCCAATTTATACTTATATCCACCTGTCCATCTTCATTTAATACATAATTAGATTCAGTTGATAAATCCTTTATTTTATTAACTTCAGGCCAAGGATCATATGCTGGCAAAGCCATTCCTCCATCTTCTGTATATATAACTTCTGTCTTTGTTGGAGGTGGATTATATTTTTGTATACTATATTTCATTTTTGAATAGTCATATTTTAATTCATTTTTATCTGTTATTTTAAGTTGAATTTGTTTGTTATTGCTTTTCTCCTTATTTATAGAAATAGAGATATTATCTTTTGAACTATATGCTTTAACAAATATATCTATTGGTATTTCTACACTACTTTCCTCTTTTAAAATTTCCACATTATCAACAACTGCTTCATGTCTATTAATTTCATTTTCACTCTTACGATAATGAAAAGTTACTAATACTTCTTGTTTTTGCTTTAAATTTAAATTATTTTCTGTTTCATAGTAAAAAAATTCTTCATTTCTATATTCTTCATTTAATGAAATTGGCATTATAGTTAAGCTATCCTTTTCTGGTCTTACAACTGCTCCTTTTGTCTTAAAAGTTCCTTCATAGCTAATAATTGCCGCCAAACTATCGTAAGAACTATCTTGCTCACTATTTACTTTTTCATTTTTTCTGGTCATATACATAAATCCAATTGTTACTAAAATTATTATAATTATTATGCTTAATATAATTCCTATTATTTTTTTATTCATATTAATCCTCGTCGAGTAAACAAGCTCGACTATTCCTTTCTTACTAGGTTTTTATACATATTCTCTTTTAGCTACTATTTTATTGTAATATAACCTATTCTTTATCTTTTTTGCTATTTCTATAAAGTACACTTATTTTTTAAGTTGTAAACCATCCTTAAAAGCTTCTCCCACTCTTTCAGTAACTTTATAATATCCATGTGTATATGGATCAAATGCTATTGCATTTACTTTTGAAATATCTATTTTATCTCCGTTCATTACACTTTCATCAGCAGTTACATTAATGACTTTTCCAACAACTCCTGCTCCATACTCGTCATCTTGGTATTCTATAAATTCACATTCCATACAAATTGGAAATTCATTTATAATTGGTGCATCAACATTTTCTGATTTTTTAGCTGTTAGTCCACTATTTTCAAATTTATTTGGTGTATTATTTCCTGATGCTATTCCAAAATAATCCGCTTCTACTACATGCTTAGCATCTGCGATGCTAACTGTAAATGCCTTTCTTTCTTTAATATTTTTAACAGTTTTATGTGATTCTGTTAAATTAAGCACTACATGGTCTCTTTCTAACATCATTCCCCAAGCAGCATTCATTACATCAATACTTCCATCTTCATTGTATGTTGAAATCATTAATACTGGCATTGGAAATATTGCTTCCGTTGTTTCAATATTTTTTCTCATAAAAAATTCCTCCTTTAAACTTTTTATTTATATAATATGTAATTATAACCTATCTTTCAAAATCTATATCTTTATCTATTTTTCTTCCTAATCTCTTTATTATTTCTTCAATATCTTTTTTGCTTAATCCCTCTCCTGCATTTTTTCCATCTCCATTAGAGATTTTTATTAATTTTTTAAGTAATTCTTCATCGTATGAACTAAATACTTCATCATCTAATATTACAAAATCTTCAATGTCTGTATGCTCCTCTAACCATTCTTTTATTTCTTTTCCTCTTTCATTATTTAAAAATGGAGTTTCACTAATTACTGATATTCCATATTTAAGTAATAATTCTTTTATCATTTCACCCATTTGGCTATATCTAACAGATGTACTTAATACAACTTTTGCATCAGTTAAGTCTGTTGCTTCTTTTAATAATTTTACTTTATTTACATCAATATTTCTTTCAATTCCTTGTATCTTAGCTCCGCTTTTTATTAGATTAAAAACTTTTTCAAAATATTGGTCTGAATTTAAAACACCATCTACATCTAAAAAAATGACTTTCATAATTTTCTCCATCAATATTTGTTTAACTTTAAAATTTTTTGTTTCGATCTTAACTATTTTACTTCTTTTGCTTTCAAAATAACCTCTTTATCTAGTTCAAAGTAATCTTTAACTGCATCCTCAACCCAATCTGTACCTACCATAGGTGTAAAGCCATACATTTCATTAATAGGTGAGTTTAAATATAATTCTTTTTCATTAGTATTGTTTTTCTTATATTCTTCTATGATTCTAATATTTTCATAATATATATTTTTATTTATATAATAATTTTTTAAAATTGTTATATAATTTATTAAAGCTACAATGAGCATTATACAAATCACTATTGAAATTTCAATTTTAATAACATCACTACTATCTAATGGTGCAAAGATTTTTATTAATATATATGCTATAAGAATCATACAAGCTAATGCAAGATTATAAATTGCAATAGGTAATATAAAAATCAATACAATTCCGCTTTTTTCTATATATGCATGTTTAATTAAATATGCTATTGCAAACCAAGAAAACATTATAGTATAATATGTTGTTCTAAATGGACTATATGGAGCCATAACCATTATAACCTGCATTATTAGTGCTGACATTACTGTTATTACTAAAAATGGATCTTTCTTTTTTAAACAAATTAAATATGCTTCTATTACCGTTGATATCATAACAATTGTAGTTGTAATATAAGGAATAAACATTTGCAAAGTTAATACTCCATCTATTTGAGCATAAAGTATATTTTTGAAATTTACTACTAAATCTGCTAACCAATCCAATTTTGGAATATTTAAACTTACGACTAAACATAGGACTATATATCCAATTTGTATTATAGAAGTCGTGTATGCCAATATCTTTTTTGTTTTATTTTCTTCCTTATTGAATAATTTCAAGCCTATAACTGCATTTAATCCTATTAATACAAGCAAATAAAAAGGAATTGATATAAATCTGTATTTAATAAAATTAAACATTTGTCCATATATACATTCTACTCTGTAAAATATTTTTTGTATTAAATTGCAGCTTGCATATCCTTTAAAAGAAGTTAACATTCTAGCATTATTTCCAGGTGCAAAATAGAAAATTGCAAATCCTATTATTCCTATAATAGTTGTAATATAATAAAACTTTGAAATTTTTTCTTTTAGTATGAATTTCTTCCATATCATAAGAAGAATTGGTATTATTACAACTAAAGGTCCTGTTTGTGCACTACTCCATCCTGCAAAAAATGCTACAATTGGTAATAAGATTTTATCATATTTTTTATTTATTTTCAAAATCATTCTTGTATATAAATAATAAAAATATAAGAAAATTTGAAAAGCTGTAAATTCATACGCTAAACCGCCATCTAACCAATATAATACTTCTCTTGATATTACTATATTTAAAATATATAAACATGTCCAGATTATTGTTGAAACCAAAGCCTTGTGTTTTTTGTCCTTATATGTAATCATTCTTGTTGCTAAAATTACTGTTAATATTACAATAGCACATTGAAATATTTTCCATATACTAATATCAAACATTAGAAACATACTAGCAATCAAACATGTGAGACCTCCACCCCAGCTCATATAATTATTAGTGAAATACTTAAATATCTCACTAATGCCACCTTTACTAATAACTCCTAGTCCAAAATCATCAGCATATAATACTACTTCATTCATATGTATTATAAACATTATTGACCCAATAATCATTACAGTAATATACAATTTATTATTTTTTATATATTGATATATTTGTTTTAATTTTTCCATTTTTCCTCCTTATATTGAATATATTACAATACCAGATATTATTAGCATTATACCAAATATAGTTTTTTTATTTATTTTTTCCTTTAAATATATATAACTAAGCACCGGAACAAAAATAAAGCTAAGTGCTTGTAATATCCCTGATAACGTTAAATTTACACCTTTATACCCTATTAAAGTAAAAAATGTAGATATTATCATTAAAGTATAACCAATAATTGTATATTTGTTAATATATATTTTTTTTTGCCCTGAACCTTTTTTTAGTATTATTTGACTTATACTTGCTATTAGGATTGATAAAACAAAAAATATAATATAGATACTATTATTCATTGCATTTTCCTCCCAAAATTGTTGTAATTACTCCTACGGTCACAATAATCATTCCGAAAGCCATGTTAACTGAAATTTTTTCTCCAAATAATATTATTCCATATATTACATTCCATATAATTGTTGTGCTTTTAAATATATATGCTTTTACTAAATCAACATTTTTTAAAAGTTTTTGCCATAAAATAGAAAAAATTACTAATACTCCTATTGATAAACTAAATAATAGCATCTTATATATTATATTATCACAATTTGCTGCAAATTTCATTATTACACTTGATACTGGAAATATTGTATAACTAAATATTGCTAATATTATATTCTTCTTGTTCATTCTCTTTCTCCTCTTTTTCATTAAATATATTTCTTATTATATATAATGGTCGATTTTTACTTTGTACAAATATATTTCCTATATATATACCTACTATACCAACAGTAAATATTATTATCCCGCTCATCAGGCACATTGTTGCTATAATACTTGACCAACCTTCCGCTACTTTATGAATAAAATAGTTCACTACTATAACTAAAACTGCTATTAGAGAAATTAATGTTATCAAAAATCCCATAAATACTATTGCTTTTAATACTTTATCACTCTGGGAAAATATAATATCCATTGCCATTTTAAATCGTTTTTTAAAGTTATATGATGATTTTCCTGCTTTTCTTTTATCATTTTCTACATCTATTGCTGTTTGTTTAAATCCTAACCATTGTATATAAATTACATATGCTCTATGCTCTTCTCTCATTTTGCAATAGCTATCTACTACTTTTCTATTAATAATACTAAAGTTGCATAGTGTGGAATCATATTTTACATCTGTTGCAAATGAATATATTTTATAAAAAATCTTAGATATTAATATTTTAAAGAAATTATCTTTTCTCTTTTTCTTTCTTGCAAAGACTACATCATAACCTTCCTTAGTTTTGTTATATAGATTTATAATTTCTTCTGGTCTATCTTGTAAGTCACAATCCATTACAACTACCCAATCTCCTGTTGAATGTTCCAATCCTGCTAATATTGCTTTCATCTGTCCAAAATTTCTCGATAATTCTATACCTATAACTCTTTTATCTTTATCACAAATTTTTTGGATAATTTCTATAGAATTTTGAGGACAGCAATCATTTACCAAAATAATCTCATAATCATTTGTTATTTCATTCAATGACTTAACTAATCTTTCATATAGTTCTTCTAATGCTTCTCTACATCCATATACTGGAATTACAACAGATAATTTCATTTTTTATTGTTCTCCTTTTAATTCTTCAATTTCTTTTATTTCTTTTAAATCTTTGCATTGTAATATATAATATCCATATCTCGATGAACTATCTACTATTTCATGATTTAAATCTGATATTTGGCTTATATAATAAATTGAATTAGGAAATTTTTCTTTGATTTTCTCTAATTTATCTATTTCCTCTTTATTAAAAATAAATTTAATCATAGCAATATGTGGTTCATAAGATTTTTCTAATATTGGCTCTTTTCCTAATGATACATCTATTGTTAACTTTAAAAAATCATATCCTGTTGATATTTTTACTAAATCAGATCCTATACAATCTCCACCCATTCTTGCTCCAACTTCAATTATATTAACATTACCTTCATTATCAATTTTAAATTCAGAATGTGAAGGACCATTTTCTATTTTTAATGCATCTAATGCTTTAAAAACTTCTCTTTTTACACATTCTTCTTGTTTTTTTGATAGTCCTGATGGTTGAATATGTCCAGTTTCTATAAAATTCGGCAATCCAGTTGTAAACTTCTTTGTTGTAGTTAAAAATATATGTTTTCCCCTATATGAAATGCATTCACAGCTATACTCATCTCCACATATAAATTCTTCGACTATTGCCTTTTTTTCAAATGAGCTTTCAATTGCATAATTTATAGCGTCTTGTAAATCTTCTTTTTGTTTTACTAATGTAATTCCTCGACTACCTGAACGGTCTGTTGGTTTTACAATTATAGGCATTTTAAATTCATCTATATTTACAATTTCGTCTGATTCAACTTTTATAAATTTTGGCACTATGATATTAGCTGTTTTAAAGGCTTTTCTCATTTCATATTTATTTGTACAAATTTTTGAATTTTCTGGTTTATTTGCTATTAAATTTAGTTTACTTGCTAAATAATTAACTGTAGATACAGCTAAGTCAGATGCAATCGATACAATAGCTTTTGGTTTTATCTTCTTACATTGTTCTAAGATTTTTTCTTTTTCTACTATGCTTATTGGATAAAAATAGTCTGCTGTTTTTTCTCCTATATCTCCTGATTTCCATGCAAATACATGTGTTTCATATCCCATTTCTTTAGCTTTTAAAATTATAGGATTTTGAAAACTATTTGCACCTATTATTACTATTTTTTCCATTTGTTGCTCCTTTTTCATTTAACTATTATCTTTTTTTCCAAATTCTACTAACTCTTTCCACTCACCATTCTCTAATTCTTTTTTGTAATCAAGCATGATGTCTAAATAATTTCTATATTCTGGCACAAATCCGAAATCTTCATTAGCTTTTGTCATATCAAATAAGAATGATGGCGTATTATTAGATTTATCTGGTCTATATATGATTTTAGATTTTTTGTTTTTAGTGAATACCTCTATAATAATTTTTATTTGTTCCTCTAAATCTAATGGAACACCTGAGCTCATATTATATAAACCTTTTGCTTTATCAGATTTTAATACTAAATAAAATGCACGTGCTACATCTTTTACATATATAATATCTCTACTTAAATGTGGATCTCCCCATATTTCTATATCTTTACCTGCTTCAGCATTTTCTATAAATGTTTGTATTCCTGATTTATAATATTTTCCATTTACATATATTTCTGAGTGAGGGCCAACACCATATACTGGAGGTAGCCTAAATATTATCCCCTGTAATCCATGTTGTTGATTATAATATTCTATAACATCATTTGCTGCATTTTTTGACATTACATATACTGCATGATCTCCTGTAAACTTATAACCCCTTGGCTCTGTTTCTTTGATTGCATATCCCTTTTTCCAAGAATTAAACACATCTGCATAGGAAGACGTACAAATTACTTTTTTTACACTATTCTTTCTACAATATTCTAATATATTTATTACACCTATTGTATTTACCTTAAAATAATCTGCTGCATTTTCATCAACAGATATATCTGTTTTTGAATTTGCAGGCAATAATCCACCTAATATAATTACCCCTTCTACATTTTCAGTTGGTAATTTTTTTATATCTTCCTCATTTGTCATATCAAACTCTATAAAATTTGCGCCTATATTTCTTAAAATATTACTTTTAGCTCTTCTTCTTCCTGTTGCTAAAACTTCTATTCCTTGTTCAATGAAATATTTCGTTGTATAGTGTCCTATAAAGCCTGTTGCTCCTATTATAATAACCATATTAATTCTTCCTTTTATTTTAAAATTTCAAATATTTTATCACATATATAATTAGATTCATCTATACTCATATCCGGAAATAGAGGTAATCTTAATAATCTATATGCATATTCTTCTGTTACTGGCAGACTTCCTTTTTTACATCCTAGTTTTATTCCCATAGGTGATGTATGAAGTGGTATATAATGAAAAACTGCCTCTATTCCATTATTTTTTAAATTTTGTAAAAGATAATCTCTTATTTTTTCTGTTGGCAATACAATATAATACATATGAGCATTATGTTTTGCATAATCTGGTATGTATGGTCTTATCAGTTTTCCTTCTTTTTCTAATTCTTCTAGTCTTTTATTATAATTATTCCATACCAACATTCTCTTTTGCAGTATTTCTTTTGATCTTGACAATTGTCCATAAAGGAGCGCTGCTAAAATATCAGATGGTAAATATGATGAACCTACTTCATACCAAGTATATTTATCAACTTGTCCTCTTATAAATTGCGATCTATTTGTTCCTTTTTCTCTTATTATTTCTGCTTCTTGAAATTTATCATTGTCTTTAACAACTATCGCTCCACCTTCACCCATAACAAAGTTTTTTGTTTCATGAAAGCTATAACACCCATAATCTCCAAGTGTTCCTAATGGTTTATCTTTATAATATGCCAATACTCCATGTGCAGCATCTTCAACTACTATTAAATTATACTTTTTAGCTATATTTAATATTTTATCCATATCACAGGCAATACCAGCATAATGAACAATAAATATAGCTTTTGTTTTCTTAGTTATCTTTTCTTCTAATAAATTTGCATCTATATTAAAAGTCCTTTTGTCAATATCTACAAAAACTGGTTTTGCGCCTCTCAATAATATTGCATCTGCTGTGGACACAAAAGTATATGACGGTAATAATACTTCATCACCTGCTTTTAATTCAGCAAGTAATGCTGCAAGTTCAAGTGAATGTGTCCCAGAAGTAGTTAATAAAAAATTGTCTATATTGCAATAATCTTTAAACCATTTATTACATTTTTTAGTAAAAATACCATCCCCACATATTCTATTATTAATAAATGATTCTTCTATATATTTTTTTTCTAACTCTGTTATAGATATTTTAGAAAAAGGTATCATTTTATTTCCTCCAAAAAAAAACACACAAAACTTATACTAAAACTAAGTATAAGTCCTGTGTGTCCTTATATCATATATTCCTTTTAATATAATATTATGTGTGTGTGTGTGTGTGTGTGTGTGTAGAGCCTCTAAGGTTACAGCGTTTTTCATTTTTGTTTCTCCCCATTTATTTCTTACGTTTGTTCTAAAATTAATCTAAATTTATTGTATATGTTTTTTTATAAATAGTCAATTCAGATTTTCATTTTTATAATATATCTTTTACATTTCTCATAAATATTACATTTTCAACAATGTCTATAACTGCATATACTACCATCATAATTCCAATTGTTGTAATAATTGTTCCTGAATTCATTATAACAAATAGTCCACATATAAGCATCACAATTGCTAAAATTAAACTATATATCCAAATCTTTGCCTTTAATGATCTTAATTCTAATGATAAATTCATTCTAATAAATGAGCTATATATAATCCATATTCCTATAATGATTCTAAGTATAGAACTTATTGTGCTACTGTAAACTATAGTCACAATTCCTAATACACAAGTCATTAGCCCATATATTAAATCATAATTATAAAAATCATATTTTTCCTTTGTTAGAAAATAATTAATTATTTTTAAAACTCCAATAGTGATAAAAATTATACCTAAAACATAAGATATTACCTTTATTGTTTCTTCTGGCTTCCATATTACTATTGCTCCAAGTATACCAAATACTAATGATTCTAGTATAGATATCCATCCTGTCTTTTTCAATAATTGTTTAAGTCCTTCCATTACTACATTTTCCTCCTATCTTTATTAATTTTTATATTATATATTATAAAAATAAGCTTATTATAAACAAATTCTATTTTTCTATATCTTCTTCTAACTCATCTTTTTTCTTTTCTTCACCAGTTGAAAAAGCTGATTGCATCATTCTATATTTTTCAATAACTATATCTTGCAACATAGAATAATCATGTTCGTCATTTACCTTGTTAAATGCTCTTGCTGTTTGCTCATCATTTATCAAACTTACTGGTGGTGGAACAATGCCTTTTGATAATAGCATACTATTAAATAGGCATATCCCTGTTCTTTTGTTTCCATCTTCGTATGGTTGTACATAGATAAAATCAGCACATAGTCTTGTAATTTCTCTAATATAATCTTCCTGACTTTGATTGGCGCTATATATTTTTTCATATTCTGTTTGCAATCTTTGTATAGTTTTTGGGACTTCCTCAGGATGAATAGTTTGTATTATAGGTCTTTTACTTATGTTAGATTTAGAACCAAGTGTTACTTGTTTTTTTCTAAATTCTATTCTAGTCCTTATAGTACCTATAGTACTTCTCATTTCTTCTCTAAGTCTTTTACTTTCTTTTTCAATATCTATAACTTGTCCTTTTTCACTTTCAAAAGATACTAATGTCATTCTTACAATGTCTTCTAAATCTTTTAAACTTTCATACTCTACTACACCTTTTTCTATTGTGTTATGGCACTTACTTAATGTTGGAAAAATATCATCTGGATTTTGTTCTATCTTTTCTCTTATCATATCTCTTATCTTTTTTTCATATGCATCCTCTAAGAGATTTTGATTATTAATTTTTCTATATCTAAAAGATTGAATGAATTTTTTTATTGGATTTTTTTCTCTTTCATAGTTATGTTTAAATTCTTCCTCTATAAATATATCATCCATTCTAGATTGTTTTTCGCCATATATAAAATCTTTCCACTTCTCATACTCTTCATAGGACGAAATATCTAATGTGTTTCCAAATAGCTCTTCCATAGTTTCATCATCAAATTGTAAAACGCCTTCACTATTTACCTTATCAAATAATCTTTCTGATTCTTGTCTAAACTGTGGAATTGTTTCAAAACCTTTATTATAAAATCTATGAGTTAAAAGCATCCCATCCATATCTAGCTCTGCAATAATCATTCTTTTTAAATATTCTTCTGTGCTATCATATTTTAGTTCTTCTGATAAAGTCTTTCCCATAGAAAATAAAGATTTTATTGCACCTATTCCATCTTCATTGATTCTTTCATAAAGTTTATGTGCAGTAGATTTTATAGTATCCACCTTATTTGTTTTTCCTTCATTTTGCTCCATTTTAAATATCTCACCTTGTTCTTATGTATTTTAATATTTTCATTAAATTTCTAATTATTTACACCGTGTGTAATCATAGGAGTACTTGAATTGATGCTACTGAATGTGTATCCATTCTTTAATCCATAATCTATTATATCACTAAGAGCATTTAATGTCTTCGTATTTCCACTAAAATCATGCATTAATACCATATTTGCTCTATTATGTTTTAACCCCTTAGTAACATTATTGTATACATCTTGTGATGTTTTTGCACCGCCAGCATCACCAGAAGAAACATTCCAGTCAAAATATTTGAATCCTCTTGCTACTACCTCTTTTGTAAGTACTGTCATAATTCCCTTGCAATATTTTCTGCTTACTGTATTAGAGCTTCCTCCTGGGAATCTAGTATATATACTAGTATATCCCGTAGTCTTTTTTATTTTTTCTTGAAGTTTTGTTATATTTTGCATATATGTATCTACTGATTGATATATTTCTTTATATTCATGTGAATAACCGTGTATTCCGATTGTATGTCCTTCATTAAATTCTCTCTTAACTAATTTTTCATTTGCTGAACTATAATTTAATATAAAGAATGTAGCTTTAACACCTTTTGCTTTTAAAATATCTAGAATCTTTGGTGTAATTGATGAAGATGGTCCGTCATCAAATGTTAAATATATAACTCCTGATTCACTACCTGCATTTGTATTTACATTAGGTTTACTTCCATCATAAACAACTACTGTTCTAGTTTTCTTTGCTTCATTTTCACTGTTATCCTTAACTGTATAAGTAATTGTATAGCTTCCTGATTTAGATGTATCAGCCTTTCCACTAGTTTGAATTTTATCTGTTAAGTCTCCATCAATTTCGTCAGTTGCAGTTGCACCTTGTTCTGTATATTTTTCGTTTAATTGGATATAGACAGTAGACCCGCCTTTTAATTTTATTGTAGGTGCTACTTTATCTATTAATTTAACTATTCTTTCTGCAGATCCAATATTATGAGAACTATCTTCTACTGTATAAATTAACTTATATTCTGTATTGCTAATTTCTTCTTTCGTAACTGTAACTGCTTCTTGTAAATCTTCGTTAGAATTGTCTGTAACTGTATATCCCTCTTCTTTATACTCTTTATTATATGATATTTCTTCTGTCTCATTTCCTGTAAGTGTAATGGTTGGTGCAGTAGTATCTACTATTTCAATTGTCTGCTCCTTAGTATAATTACCTAATATAGTTGGAACTACATATTTTACTTTATAGCTTCCAACTTTATTAAAATTAACTTCTCCTTCTGTTTTCACTTTATCACTAATATCCATAAAATGATATTTAACAATAACTTGATCTAGTTTTTCATTTACACCTACTTCATAGCTTATAGTATCTACTGTTTGAACAACAGGTTTTTCTACTACAAAAGTTGTACCTATTCCCAAAGCAAAAATAATGGTAGCTACTATAATAGAAATTTTTGCCCAATTCAATTTTTTAAGTCTATAAACTATGATTAAAGCAATCATAATTGATATATATATAATTGTCTCTACTAAATACAACATTTCTTATTCCTTCTTTTATTAAATATCCTTTTTTAATTACTTAATATAAAATTACATCTTCATAATTTCTTCTTTAAGTACACTAACTATTTTCTCTTGCTCTACTTTTCTAATAATCTGCCCTTTCTTAAATAAAAGTCCTTCTTTAATTCCTCCTGCAATTCCTATATCAGCATTTTTTGCTTCGCCTGGTCCATTTACTGCGCATCCCATTACTGCAACTGTAATATCTTTATCTATACCTTGCAAAAATTCTTCTACTTCCTTTGCAATAGGAATTAGATCAATTTGGGTTCTGCCACAAGTAGGACAAGATATCAATCTAGGCGATTTATTATATAAATTGCAATCTTTTAATATTTCTTTTGCAACTTTTATTTCTTCTACTGGATTGTCTGACAAAGATACTCTCATTGTATCTCCTATTCCTTGCCTTAGCAAAGTTCCAAGTCCTATACTTGATTTTATCGTTCCACTAAATGCTGTTCCTGCCTCAGTAATTCCTAAATGCAAAGGATAATCAAATGCTTTACTTGCTTCTTCATATGCTTCTATACATAAGTCTAAATCTGATGCTTTCAGTGAAAGACATATATCATAAAAATTTAATTTTTCTAATATTTCTATATGTCTTCTTGCACTTTCGACCATTCCTTTTGCTGTTGGTTTGCCATCTACTAATAAGTCTTTTTCAAGTGATCCACCATTTACACCTATTCTAATTGGTATCTTATGTATTTTGCAAGATTCTACAACCTTTTTTACTCGATCTTCGTCTCCGATATTTCCTGGGTTTATACGTATTTTATCTACTCCACTTTCAATTGCTTCTAACGCTATTTTATAATCAAAATGTATATCTGCAACAATTGGGATATGTATTCTTTTCTTTATTTCTTTTATTGCTTTTGCATCTTCTATATCTAGACAAGCAACTCTTACCATTTCACATCCTGCTTTTTCTAATTCTAGTATTTGACTTACTGTCGCTCCGCACGTCTTTTGTCTTTGTGTTTGTCATAGATTGTATAACTACTTTATTCTGCCCACCTATTTGCAAATCTTTTACCATTATTTTTCTAGTTTCAAATCTTTTACTCATATAATAGATTTCTCCTTATTTTTCTTTTCTATAAATCTATTTTTTAATTAATTTCCCAGTTCATTGCCTTCCAAAGTACTCTATAAAAATCATTTTCAAGCATAAGTTTTGATATCTGATATTTATTGTATATCAATGAATTAATTTTTTCAATATATTCATTAATATTAAAATCTTTTTCTAATTCTTCTGATGGTTCAAATTTCTTTGTTATGCTTGAATATCTTCCGTTTGTCGGTTATAAAGCTTCTATTTGAATATATAACAAGTGGAGAAGATGTCGAAAGTAAATCTCTTCCCATAAGAAGTCTTGAATCAAACTCTACTCCAAATAAATTTAGCATTGTAGGTAATATGTCTAGACTACTTGATAATTTATCAACCTTTACTGGTTCTTTCATTTCACTATTCCAGATTAATGCTATCGAGTGATGTTTTTCAAATGTATCATCTCTTTCATAATCTGATAGTTCATTTATCTCGTCTAATGTCAAGCCATAAGGATAGTGATCTCCACTAATTAGAATAACTGTATTTTCTAGCTCTCCTGCTGCCTCTAATCTTTCTATTAAAAGTTTTACAGCTCTATCTAGTTCTAATTGTGCTGCTAGATATCCTTTTGCTCTTGTTGAATAGTCTAAGTCTTTAACTATATCCCAATTTTTTCTTACAATCGTATTTCCCGTAGGTGTGTACTCTAAGTGACCACTTACAGTCATATAATATGCAATAAATTTACTGTCATCTTCTTTTAAATAATCACTTGTTGTAACATCTATCATATCTATATCACTGCTTGGCCAGTTCTTTAAATTCATTCTTTTTTCTAGACCAGTACCTTTTGCTAAATATGAGTTATATCCCATAGTTTTTATATATTTATCTCTGCTATAATATGTAGCTGTATGGTCGTGATAGCCCCAAGAAGAATATCCTTGTTTTTCAAAAATATTCGCATATGAATATGGCATATAATTTCCATCTAATACTTTTAAGCTCCATACTCCTTCTTTTGGAATTAAAGATGTATCTGTTATATATTCTCCATCTGCTGTACTTACAGGAAATAGCGGTGTATAGAAGTTATCAAATTGGAAACCTTCTGAATATAGCTTATATAGAGTTGGTGTAATTTCTTCATCAATTGCTAAATCTGTAAATGCTTCTGCAACAAATACTACCAAGTTTTTTCCCTCAAACATTCCTGTATATTCATTTTTATTGCTTGGAGATGAATTTTTCATATATTCATAAATAGTTTTTATTTTACTGTTCTTTTCATTTTCTATTAAATTATCCCAATTAATATCTAATTCATTATATTCTACTTTTTCTTCAAGTTTAGGAGCTTCATCCTCTGAATCACTATCTTCTACATCTAAATTTACAACCTCTGATATATCTTCTTCAAACCCAAAGAATAACCTTTGTAAATCTAGTCTCATTGTTGTCATTATTCCCATTTTATTGGCTGAAAGTGTTGGAGAATTTACTTTACTGTATAGATTTTTGCCTGAATATAAATCATTAGAACTTAAAAACAATAAGCAAAGTAAGGCAATGATTTGTGCGATTATTCCAATTACAAGCACTATTAATCTTGCCTTTAAATTTATTTTTTCAAAGTCTAATACTTTAAATTTGTGAAGTAAAATTAATGCGATAAGTGGAAGTACCATAAGTAGTATTATATACCAGTTATTTAAAGCTACTTCAAATATTGTATTTGCAAATTGCCATATCTGCCCACCAGCATTTGCTGCTGAATAAAAAGATATTATTGCTTGATATATGTTATAGTAAATAAATTGTGCTATAAATATTGAAATGATGATAAGCGTAATAAAATAAGTAGCAAATATATCCCATTTCCTACTTATTGTACTTATTAAGTATAGAACTACTGCAATTGGAATAGAAAATAATATTACATAACCTATATTTGTAATTTCATTAAATATGTTTGCTGAAAATATTACTTCTTCATAAACTATTAATAATATTAAAAATATTAGACTCTTAAATTTTTTCATTTTATTTTCCTATCTTTAATACATATATATATGGTATAGTATATCAAATATATGTATTTTTTTCAATAAAAAAAGAGTAATAAACTTAAATGTTATTACTCTTTTTTTGTCTTTTTTTAAACTTCGATTAATTCATATTCTTTATTTCCAATGCCTAGTTCATATGCTGCATCTATTGTATGTGTTCCTTGTCTTGAATTTATTCTTTCTAATAAATGATCTCTTCCTGGATCATCAGATTTTTTTACTAAATCAATACAAGCTTGGTCAATTGCAACAGGATCCAAAGAAGCTAAAATTCCGATATCTTTCATGCAAGGATCTTCTGCTACATTACAGCAGTCACAGTCTACTGACATATTGCACATAACGTTTATATATGCTATATTTTCTCCAAAATGTCTTACAACTGATGAAGCAGCATCAGCCATTGATTCTAGGAACTTTATTTGGTCTGTTTTAAACATATCTTCATAAGAACCATTTTCTGCTCCTGCACAATGAATATATCTTTTTCCTTTACCTGATGCAACTCCTATTGATAATTGTTTTAATGCTCCTCCAAATCCACCCATTGGATGACCTTTAAAATGTGAAAGAACTAACATTGAATCATAATTTTTTAAATTTTTACCAACATAGTTTTTCTTGATAACTTTTCCATCTGGTATTTCTAGAACATCATCTGGTCCTTCTGCATCCATAATATCTACTGTAAAATACTTAGACCATTCGTGGCTTTCCATTAGTTTTAAATGCTTTTCTGTTGTATCTCTTGCTCCATCATATGCAGTATTGCATTCAACTACTGTTCCATTAAGATACTCTACCATAGGTTTTACAAATTGAGGACGAAGGTAGTTTTGGTTTCCTTCCTCACCAGAATGAAGTTTTATAGCAATTTTTCCTGGTAAGTTTTTATTTAGCATTTTAAACATCTTTACTACACTTTCTGGTGTAAGCTCTCTTGTAAAATACACTTTAGACTTTGACATATTATATCAATCCTTTCTCTTATTAAATTCTACACTATTTCTATATACAATATACATTTATAAATCAGTTTAGTCAAGTATTTTTTAGAATGTTTTAATTCTTCTCAATCTCAAAGCATTTAATATAACTGTTATGCTACTTAATACCATAGCTAAACTTGCTATCATTGGGTTTATAGATATGCCAAATGGTTTAAGTATTCCTATTGCTATTGGTATCATTAAGAAGTTATAGAAAAATGCCCAAAATAGATTTTGTTTAATATTTCTCATTGTTTTTTTACTAATTTTTATTAAATTTATTATGCTCTCTAAATCAGACCTTGTAAGTATTACATCTGATGAATCCATTGCTATATCAGTTCCAGTGTTTACACTTACTCCAATATCTGCTGAGGTCAAAGCTGGGCTATCATTTATTCCGGTCTCCACACATCATTACAAATTTGTTTTCTTTTTTCAAATTCTTTACTGTTTCTGCTTTTTCAGTAGGCATAACATTTGCAATTACTTTTGTTATACCTATATCTTTTGCAATGATTGAAGCTGTTTCTTTATTATCTCCTGTTAGCATTATTGTTTCGATTTTATTTTTGTTTAAATATGAAATAACCTCTTTTGCATTTTCTCTTACAATATCGTTGATTCCAATAATTGCAGATATTTCTTTATTTGTCACAACATATACTATGCTATTTCCACTTTCAGATAATTTTTTTTCATCTTCTAAATGGTTATTTTCTATATTATAATTTGAAAGTAATTTTGAATTTCCAACTAATATTTCCTTATCTTCTACTTCTGCTTTTAATCCTAATCCTGATAGATTTTCAAAATTAGTAGTTTCTAATGGTTTTAAATTTTTTTCTTCTAAATAGTCTGTAAATGCTTTACTAATCGGATGAGTAGATTTTGTTTCTATACTTCCAACTATTTGTAATAATTTTTCTTCTTCTATATTGCTATAATTTATCACTTTTGCAATTCTCAATTTTCCATAAGTTAATGTTCCTGTTTTATCAAATACTATTGTATCAACTTTCTCTGCATTTTCAAGTATCTCACTTTTTTTAACTAATATTCCATTTCCTGCACACAAGCCTTCCGAAACAACTATTGCAAGTGGTGTTGCTAATCCTAAACTACAAGGGCAAGCTACAACTAGTACAGTAACAAATGTTGTAAGTGCTGCATCTATTCCTTGACCTAAAATTAAGTACGTAATAAATGTTAAAATTGCAATAATTATTACTACTGGCACAAATATTCCTGATACTTTGTCTGCTACTTTTGCGATTGGTGCTTTTGTTCCTGCTGCTTCTACAACTAATTTTACAATTTCTGATATTGTAGAATCTCTTCCAATTCTTTCTGCTTCATATTCTATATATCCATCATAGTTTATACTTCCTGCAATAACTGCATCTCCTACTTCTCTTGAAACTGGCTTACTTTCTCCTGTTATAAACGACTCATCAAGATGGGCTTTTCCAAATATTATCTTACCATCAACTGCTATCTTTTCTCCCGGTCTTGCTATAACTATATCTCCCTTTTTTATTTCGTCTAGCGTTACTTTCTTCTCTACTCCATCTACCTTTATAACTGCTGAATCTGGAGTTATTTTTACAAGCTCACCTATTGCCTCTTTTGTTTTATCTTTACTTATACCATCTAAATATCTTCCAAGTTTTATGAAATATATAACTATTGCAGCTGATTCAAAGTATAAATTCATAACTTGATTATGGTTTCCTTGAAATACCATATACATGTTGTATAAGCTATATGATAAACTTGCTAAAACACCTATACCAACTAATGTATCCATATTTGGTGTTCTATGAATTAAATTTTTATATCCATTTTTTAAAATATCAAATCCATACCATAAGAAAGCTATTGTAAGCACTAGTAATGCTATCATGTAATTTGTACTATTTGTATGAGGACTTAAAAATTCTGGTACAGGCAGATTTATCATGTGTCCCATTGAAATATACATAAGTAGAATTGCAAGTACAGTATAAATTATAAATTTAATTGTTTCTTTCTTACTCTTTCCTTCAAGCTTTATTTCTTTAAACTCACCTAGTGATTTAAAACCTGCTTGTTTTACAAATTCATTTAAGTCTTCTACATTTAAAATGCTATCATCATATTCGATGCTAGCATTTGCCATTACTAAATTAACTTGGGCCATCTTTATTCCCTTTTGCTTATTTAGGTACTTTTCTAATCCATTAGAACAAGCAGAACAGGTCATTCCGTCAATGGCTAAAATAATTTTTTTCATTACACATATTCCTCGTTTCTTATATGTCTATTTTACCTCAAAACCAATGTCTTCTATTTTTTCTTTAATAGTTTTTTCGTCTACTTCTTTATTTAAGGTAACCTTTACAGTTCCATTTTCATGGTTTGCGATAACTTCCTCAACACCATCTATTGTCTTTAAAGCATTTTGTACTCTATTTTCACAGCCATTACATACCATACCTTCTACATTAAAAATTAATTCCTTCATAATTTTAATCTCCTCCTATATTATTTGTTAGACTACTCTAACATTATATTATTATAATCTTAGTTTGTCAATATTTTGGTAAATTATCCAAGTGATTTAGCATGTGTTTCTCCTTTTGTAGGGTTAATTCTTTGTATAAACTAATTCCTTTTCATTATTAATCTCTACTCTATTTCCAAAGCTTGTCTCTTCTGTGTGTCCAATTATTGCACTTTCTATATTAAATCCATTTGCAATCTCAATAATTTTTTTAGCATCTTCTTCTGTTTCTACAATAATTTCCATACCTATTCCCATATTAAATGTTTGATACATATAATAATTGCTTATATTTTTTGTTTCTTTTATTGTTTTAAATATAGGCGGAATTTTTATTTTATTTGCATTGTCTTTTATGTATGCAATATTTTTTCCAAAGTTTATAGATTTTGTTAATCCTCCACCTGAGCAATGAATTATTCCGCTTATATTAATATGTTTTTCCCTTATCTTTTGAAGCACTGGTAGAAATGTTCTTGTAGGTGATAAAATTGCTTCTACAATGCTCAAACTTGTTCCTTCTAATCTATCTTCTAAATGATATTTACCTGTAAATAAATTTTCCTCTTCTACTGTTTGATCCATTACTTCTTTATATTTACGATAATCTGGATGTAGTAATGCATTTATTGCAAGTGTTAATCCATTACTTCTAATTCCAGAGTTTTCTTTATCTTCGTAAGTACTTTTTCCGGAAGATGCAAGTCCAACAATATATTCATTAGGTTTAATATTATTACAATCAATTATATCTTCTTTAAGAATTGTTGCACAAGCTGTTACATCAATTCCAACTGTTGTCGTATAGCTACCAACATCTGCTGTTTCTCCCCCTGCATTATATAGACTTATTCCTAAGTTTTCCATTTTTTTAAAAAAGTCTGAATATCCCCCAATAATTTCTGATAAACATTCATCATCTATTCTATTTGCATTTCTAGCAATATGATTTGAAATATATATATCATCAGTAATTCCAACACATGCCATATCATCTGTATTCATAACAACAGCATCTTGTGGCAAACTTCTTAAAAACTTCGTCCCAAGTCCTTCTTTGTATGCTATATATGCAACATTGCTCTTTGTTCCAACTCCATCAGAATGAATTATTTGTGCATATTTTTCCTTTATTTCTTCTGGAAAAGAATTTGCAACAGGAACTATTTGACAAAAAGCACCTGGGTATAACCCCTTCGATAGATTTTTTATAGCCTTATGTACGCCTTCTTTTTTAGAAGATACTCCTAAATTTGAATATGGATCTTTACTCATTAACTACCTCCTAAGATTAGTTGTATAATGGATATTTTTCGCAAATTTTTGCAACTCTTGATCTTATTTCATCTTGTTTATCTTCATAATTTTCTACTGTCATATTTATAAGTCTTGCAATTTCTACCATATCTTCTTCTTTAAAGCCTCTTGTTGTAACTGCTGGTGTTCCAACTCTTATTCCACTTGTTATTGTTGGCTTTTCCGTATCAAATGGTACAGCATTTTTATTTACTGTTATTCCAACATTATCTAATCTTGTTTCTAGCTCTTTTCCTGTAATATGTTTACTTCTTAGATCCATTAAGATCAAATGATTATCTGTTCCTCCTGATACCAAATCAAATCCTAATTTTAATAATTCTTCAGATAATACTTTTGCATTTTTTACTATTTGTTTTTGATATTCTTTAAATTCTGGTTTTAATGCTTCTCCAAAACAAACTGCCTTTGCTGCTATAACATGCATTAAAGGTCCACCTTGTGTTCCTGGGAATATTGCCTTATCTATCTTTTTTGCATACTCTTCTTTGCAAAGTATTAGTCCACCTCTTGGTCCACGAAGTGTTTTATGTGTTGTAGATGTAACTATATCTGCATATTTTACAGGGTTTTGATGAAGACCTGCTGCAACTAATCCTGCAATATGTGCCATATCTACCATAAAAATACTTCCTACTTTATCTGCAATTTTTCTTATTCTTTCAAAGTCTATCTCCCTTGGATAAGCACTTGCTCCTGCAAGTATAAGTTTTGGTTTATTCTCTATTGCTAATCTTTCTAATTCATCATAATCTATTCTTCCTGTTTCTTTATCTAGTCCATAAGGTATAAAATTATATAACTTTCCTGATGCATTTACAGGACTTCCATGTGTTAAATGTCCACCATGTGATAGATTCATTCCTAAAACTGTATCTCCCGCTTCTAACACAGCAAAATATACAGCCATATTTGCTTGAGCTCCTGAATGAGGCTGAACATTTGCATGTTCTGCTCCAAATATCTTTTTAACTCTTTCTCTTGCTAAATTTTCTGCAACATCTACATATTCGCATCCGCCATAATATCTTGAAGCTGGATATCCTTCTGCATATTTATTTGTCATATAGCTTCCCATTGCTTCCATTACAGAATTGCTCACAAAATTTTCAGATGCTATTAATTCTATTTTATTTTGTTGTCTTTTGAGTTCGTTTTGTATTGCTTCATAAACTTCATAATCTGTTTTCTTTAAATTTTCAAAACTTGGCACATCTATCACTCCTTATATTTTTATATGGTTATTATATAATAAATAATAGGTAGTGTAAATAGATTTTAGAAGAATTTGCAAAAACCACACTCAGCAATTTTGAGTGTGGTTTTATTTATTCGTTCTATTCAACACTTTTTAGACTTTCTATCATATTTATTTTCTTTAAAGAGAAATATGTTACAATATTGACAATAACTGTAAATACTACTGTAATAAGTATTGCATATAAATAGCTTATTCCATGTATGATTTTTGGGAATCTTAGCATATTAATTTCACAAGTTTCTAATATATAATAATTTAAGAAAAATCCAAAAGCTAACCCCAATATTATTCCAATTATTGTTAAAATAACAGTTTCTTTTGCTACATAATTGTATACTTCTTTATCATAAAATCCTAAGACTTTGATGGTCGCAAGTTCTCGTATTCTTTCACTAATATTTACATTAGCTAGATTATATAAAACTACAAATGCAAGAAGCCCAGCTGATACGATTAATACTACAACTACATAATTTAAAAGACTCATCATATCTTCTATCGTTTTAAGAGCTGATGCAATATTGCTAACAGATGCAACTTGTGATTTATCCATAATATTAGTAGCTAATCTATCTGCTTCCTCCTCTGATAATTCAATATTCTTAGTTAATATTACATTTGTTTCATACTTTGTTTCATATAACTTTTCGTAAGTTTCTTTTGTCATAAATACATAGTGTTGCACATAGTTTTCTACAACATTTGAAACTTTTACCTCTACTTTATTTTCGTCACTATCTTCTAATGTTATTGTATCTCCTGCATTTATTCCTAATAGCTGTGCTGCTTTGTCTGTTAAGCAGATTTCATTTTCCTTCATTGATATTTTATTCTTTGTTTTTGTATCGTTTATATAAATAATTCCATCAAGTTGTTCCTCAGTCTCTGGTATAATTATTTGCACATCTTCAGAGTTTTCTCCGTTATATACCTTTCCAGATGTCATATATGTTTTTGCTATCTTTTCTATTCTTTCTTCTTGGTCTAGTTCTTTTATAAGTTCCTCTTTTTCGTTTTCAGCTATATCGTCTTTTAAAGTGATTTGCATATCATATACAAATACATTTTCAAACTGGTTAGGAATAATCTGTTTTACAGAATCTTTTAATCCAAATCCTGCTAGAATCAAAGATGTACATCCAAGTATTCCTATAATTGTCATGCAAAATCTTTTCTTGTATCTAAATAAATTTCTTACAGTAACTTTTTTGCTGAAATTTAGTCTTTTCCAGATAAAAGGAATTCTCTCTAACATTACTCTATTTCCTGACTTTGGAGCCTTAGGTCTCATAAGCACTGATGGCTGATGTCTAAGCTCTTTTAATACTGTGTATATTGTTGCACCTAAAATACATACACTTATTAAAATTAATCCTAATCCACCAAATAGTAAATTGAATTCAATTTCAATATCAATAAGCTCATACATCATTCCATACATAAGCCAAATAACCTTTGGAAGTATAACAAACCCAATGCTCATTCCAAGTATTCCACCAATAATACATGCAAGTCCTGCATATATAATATATTTTAAAGTTATTTGTTTTCTATTATATCCAAGAGCTTTCAATGTTCCAATTTGCATCCTTTGTTCTTCTACCATCCTTGTCATAGATGTTAAAGAAATAAGTGTTGCAACTATAAAGAATACAACTGGGAATACTCTTCCAATATTTGCTATACTGTCAGTATCTTGTATAAATCCTACATATCCTGCATTTGCATTTCTATCTAAAATATACCAAGTTGCCATTTCTATATCATTTATCTTGTCTCTTGCATCTTTAAGCTTTTCTTCTGCATCTGCTATTTTTTCTTCAAATTCTTTTTTATTTTTGCTTAGTTCTTTTTCTCCTTTTTGTAATTCTTGTTTTGCTTTTTCTACTTCTTTTTCTGCATTTTTAATTTGATCATTTGTAGTTTGTTTAGTCTTACTTAATTGTGTTTCATTTTTAGAAATCTCATTTTTTGCATTTTCTACTTCTTTTTTAGCTTGATCTAATTCAAGTTTTATAGCTTCACTGACTTCTGGAAGAGAATTTAGTTGTTTTTCCTTTGCAATTAGCTCTTCTTCCTTTTTTTGCAATTCTTCTTTTGCTTTTGTAATTTCCTTTTCTGCATTTTTAAATTCTGTATCTGCTTTTTGTTTATTAGTCTTTATCTCTGATTCCGCTTTTTTAATATCTTGTTTTGCTTCATTTAATTTTTTCTCAGCTTTTGCAATTTCACTTTCTGCATCACTTTTTTGTTCATTTAACTCTTTTTCTGCATCATTTACCTTATCTTCTGCCTTTTTTCTTAAAGTATCATATCTTGCCTTTTCTCTTTCTTCTTTTATTTCTTCTATATCATTTTTAACATCTTCTACATAATCTTCATATTTTTCAGAAGAAGTTGTATATTCTTCTGAATTATTTAGTTTTAAGTATATGTTTGTATAAATATCTTTTGCATTAATGTTGTCATTAGTTATATAGATATAATAATTTACTTTTCCTGCTCCAAGTGAGCTTGTTCCTCTATCTCTTGAAATATATAGAGGACTTTGTACAGTTCCAACTATTGTCAAATTATCTTCACTTAAATATTTTATATCTTCTCCATCATCATTTTTTGCATCCTCTACTTCTAGCCTTATAGTATCTCCTATTTGCTTATTATTTTCAGTTAAAAATTTCTTTTCTACAACGCATTCATTTTTATTTTCTGGCAATCTTCCGTTCCAAAAGTAATGGCTTATTTAAATCTTCTAGTGTTATTATTTTTGTTATTATTTCGCTATTTTCTAATTCTATCTTTCCATCTTTTTCAAAACTTCCTATAACTTTTTGAACATTTGGAATTTTTTCTAAACTTTCTATATCCTCATTAGTAAGTCCTAACGTTGATATAACTTGTATATCATATACTTTTTGTTCTTTATAATATCTATCTATTGTATCTACCATATCTGGTGATGTAGCTCTTATTCCTGCAAAAAAGCCCACACCTAAAAAAGCCATTAATGCAATGGATATGAATCTTTTATATGTTTTTTTTATTTCTTTTAAACTATCTTTAATTAATGCCTTTTTCATATTATTTCCTTTCTTATGCTTACCACTCAATTTCTTCAACTGGTGTAGGATTTTGATTTATCTCTATTTTTTCTGCCTTTCCATTTTTAAAGTATATTATTTTATCTGCCATTGGGGCAATTGCAGTATTATGTGTAATTATTAATACTGTTATATTTCCTTTTCTGCAAGTATTTTGTAGCAATTTTAAAATTTGTTTTCCTGTTTTATAATCCAAAGCACCTGTTGGTTCATCGCATAATAAAAGTTTAGGGTTCTTAGCTATTGCTCTTGCTATTGCGACTCTTTGTTGCTCTCCTCCTGATAGTTGTGATGGGAAATTGTTTTTTCTATCTTTTAGTCCAACTTTTTCCAATACCTTATCAGGATCTAGGGAATCTTTACATATCTGAGTTGCAAGTTCTACATTTTCTTTTGCTGTTAGGTTTTGTACTAAGTTATAGAACTGAAATACAAATCCTATATCCTCTCTCCTATATTTTATTAATTCTTTTCCTTTTAGAGTTGTTACATCTTTTCCATCTACAATTACTTTTCCGGAAGTTGCAGTATCCATACCACCTAAAATATTTAATGCTGTTGTCTTACCTGCACCAGATGGACCAACTATTACAACTAGCTCACCTTTTTCTATTTGAAAGTTTGTTTTAGACAAAGCATCAATTGTTATTTCTCCCATTTTATACTGTTTATTTACATTTTCAAATTCTATATATGACATAGCTCTCTCCTTTATATACATTCGAAGTTTATTATACCACTTTTTTATGCTAAAATCTAGTATTTATGTAAAGTTTTAAGAAAAGACTGGGAGTGCTTTCCTAGTCTTTTCCTTTGTAAATTTTATTTTATATATAACTCATTATCCTTTGCATCAACTTTTACATTTGTATTTGGCAAAATTTCTCCCATTAAAATCTTTCTTGCAATTAATGTTTCTAGTTTTCTTTGAACAAATCTTTTAAGAGGTCTTGCTCCATATATTTCGTCATAGCCATTATCTATTAAATAATCTTTTGCTGATTTAGTCAGTTCCAAGGTTATATTCTTATCTTCTAGTCTTTTTTCTAAGTCTTTTATTAATAACTCTAATATCTTTGAAATTTCACTTTTCAATAATGGTTTATAGAAAATTATCTCATCTAATCTATTTAAAAATTCTGGTCTAAAACTTTGTTTAAGTAATGCATTTACTTTTTCTTTTGCTTCATTTGTTATTTCTCCATCTTCTGTTATTCCTTCTAAGATATAATCTGATCCTAAATTTGATGTTAAGATTATTATTGTATTTTTAAAATCTACTGTTCTTCCTTGTGAATCAGTAATACGGCCATCATCTAACACTTGAAGCAATATATTAAATACATCTGGATGAGCTTTTTCTATCTCGTCAAAAAGAATAACTGAATATGGTTTTCTTCGAACCGCTTCTGTAAGCTGTCCTCCTTCTTCATATCCCACATATCCAGGAGGTGCACCAATTAATCTTGATACAGAGAATTTTTCCATATATTCTGACATATCAATTCTTATAATATTATGCTCATCATCAAATAGGCTTTCTGCTAGTGACTTTGCAAGTTCTGTTTTTCCAACTCCTGTTGGTCCTAAAAACATAAATGAACCTATTGGTCTTGCTGGATTACCTATTCCAGCTCTTGAACGCATTATTGCTTCTGATACTTTTTCTACTGCTTCGTTTTGCCCAATTACTCTCTTATGAAGTATTTCGTCTAAGTGTAATATCTTTTCTTTTTCACCTTCCATAAGTTTGGTAACTGGTATTCCAGTCCACCTCGAAATTATCTTTGCTATTTCATCTTCTGTAACTTTATTTCTTAAAAGTCCATCTTCTTTACTCTTCTCTGATATTTTTTCTTCTTTTTCTAACTCTTTTTGAAGTTCTGGCAATTTTCCATATTTAAGTTCTGCTGCCTTATTTAATTCGTAATCTCTTTCTGCTTTTTCTATTTCTGCATTTACTTTTTCTATTTCCTCTCTTAATTTTTGTACTTTACCAATTGCTTGTTTTTCATTTTCCCATTTTGCTTTCATTCCATCAAACTTTGTTTTTAACTCTGCTTTTTCTTTTTGAATATCTGCTAAACGCTTTTTAGATATCTCGTCTTTTTCTTTACTTAATGCAGTTTCTTCTATTTCTAACTGCATTATTTTTCTTGATACTTCGTCAAGCTCTGTTGGCATTGATTCCATTTCCGTTTTTATCATAGCACATGCTTCATCTACTAAGTCTATTGCCTTATCTGGTAAAAATCTATCTGATATATATCTATGAGATAAAGTTGCTGCTGCAATTAAACTATTATCTGATATTTTCACTCCATGATATACTTCATATCTTTCTTTCAAGCCTCTCAAGATAGATATTGTATCTTCAACAGTTGGCTCATCAATTAAAACTGGTTGAAAACGTCTTTCTAATGCTTGGTCTTTTTCGATATACTCTCTATATTCATTTAAAGTTGTTGCACCTATACAATGAAGTTCTCCTCTTGCAAGCATTGGTTTAAGTAGGTTTCCTGCGTCCATTGCTCCATCTGTTTTTCCCGCTCCTACTATTGTATGAATTTCATCTATAAATAGTATTATTCTGCCTTCACTTTTTTTAATTTCTTGAAGTACTGCTTTTAATCTTTCTTCAAATTCTCCTCTATATTTTGCACCAGCTACTAATGAACCCATATCTAGTGAAAAAATTGTACAATTTTTTAGTCCCTCTGGAACATCTCCTCTTACAATTCTTAGAGCTAAGCCCTCTGCTATTGCTGTTTTTCCAACTCCTGGTTCTCCAATTAAGCAAGGATTATTTTTTGTTTTTCTTGATAATATTCTAATTACATTTCTTATTTCTGAATCTCTTCCTATTACTGGATCAAGTTTTTGTTTCCTTGCAAGTTCTACTAAATCTTGTCCATATTTTTTAAGTGCGTCATAAGTTTCTTCTGGATTATCAGTTGTAACTCTTGTATTTCCTCTTACATCTGCTAATTCTTTTAAGAAGTTCTCCTTAGTGATATTATTTCTTTTTAGTAAATCTTTGATATCTCTATTACTATTATCAAATATTGCAAGCATTATATGTTCTACTGATACATACTCATCTTTCATACTTTTTGCAATACTTTCTGCATCTGCAAATATTAAGTCTACATTTTGTGATACATATATTCCGTCTTTTGGTCTTGCTCCTCCTGTAATTTTAGGTTTTTTTGCTATCTTTTCTCTTATTTCTTTTTCAAATATTTCTTCATTTGATATTTTTTTAAGGAGCTCTTTTATTAAACTATTATCTTGCTCTAATAAAGCTAAAATTAAATGTTCTTCTTCAATTTGTGCATTTTGGTTTTGCACAGCTAAATTTTGAGCCTCTTGTACTGCTTCTAATGACTTCTGTGTAAATTTTTGTATATTCATTTAATTCACTCTCCTATCCTCAAATTTCGTATTTTAAAAGCACATACACTATGTATGATGTGCTTTTTTTCGATATATATAATTATACTATATAAAATTAGCACTGTCAATAGGAGAGTGCTAATTTGCTTATTTTATATTAAAAAGGGTAATATTATTTATTTAAAAGAGGCGCGTAGCGACCAACCGGAGCATATTTTATATGCGTAGGGCGATTTTTGTAGCCTACTTTGAATTGAAAATTCAAGGCTACAAACAACAAGCCTCTTGAAAAATAAATAATATTACCCTTTTAATTTATATTTCAACTATCTTTTCCCAAGGCAAGTCGTCTTTACCAAAATGCCCATAGTTAGTTGTCTTTGCATAAATTGGTTTTCTTAAAGCAAGATATTTAATAATTCCATCTGGTGTCAAATCAAATTTATCTTTTATCTTCTTTTCGATTTCTTCTTCTGGAATAGTGTTTGTTCCAAAAGTATTTACATATATAGAAATTGGTTTCCTAATGCCTATTCCGTAAGAAACTTGTATCTCGCATTTTTTTGCATATCCATTTGCAACAACATTTTTTGCAATATGACGAAGCATATATGCAGCGCTACGATCTACTTTTGTTGCATCTTTTCCAGAAAAAGCTCCTCCACCATGTCTTGCATATCCACCATAAGTATCAACTATTATTTTTCTTCCTGTTAATCCAGTATCTCCTAGGGGTCCTCCTATTACAAATCTTCCTGTCGGATTTACAAAGTATTTAGTATTTTCGTCTAAATACTTCTCATCTACTACTTCTTTTACAACTTTTTCTATAATATCCTTCTTTAACTGTTCAAGAGAAACATCTTCATCATGTTGATTAGATATTAAAATAGTTTCTATTCTTTTTGGTTTGTCATCTTCATATTCAACTGTTACTTGCGTTTTTCCATCAGGACCAAGATATGGTAATATTCCTGTTTTTCTTACTTCTGTAAGTCTTTTTGCAAGTTTATGTGCTATTGCTATTGCAAATGGCATATACTCTTCTGTATCACAATTTGCATATCCAAACATTATGCCTTGATCTCCGGCTCCTCCAACATCTACTCCTTGTGCAATATCTGAACTTTGTTTTGTTATATTTATATCTATTTTGCAATTTTCTGCATCTATATCTATTCCTTTTCCTCTGTATCCTATTCCTTTTAGAACTTCCCTTGCGATTTTCTCTATATCTAGTTTTGCATTTGTATTAAGTTGTCCAGCTATTGTAATCTTATCATTAGATGCAAATGTTTCTATGGCAACTCTTGAATATTGATCTTGCTCTAAGCATTTGTCTAATATTGTATCTGATATTAAATCACACAATTTATCTGGATGTCCCTCTGTCACACTCTCTGATGTGAATAAATATTTTTTCATTTCTTATTTCATTCCTTTCTGCATTGTTGTATCTCATGTGAGATTTAGTAAATTTATATTAATTTTAATTTTACAAGTTCATTTAGCACAATTATAAACATCGAATGAGACCATCCAAGTCCTATTACCCATTCTGATTGCATTTTGTCATTATTTACTTGTTCAGCTAAGAAACCATTTTTTGTACTTGATCTTACGACAAAATCAAAGCATTCCTTTGCTCTATTATACTCTTTTATTTCCAAATAGTATAGTGCCATCCATAAAGTTGCAATTACCCAAGGCTTGTCTGCTGTATAATGATCATTTTCAAATCTTAAATATCCACCTGTATATGTTCTTAAATTTAGATTCATTCTTTCTATTGTATTTGTAACTTTTTTCTCTTTTGGTGAGAACATTTTAAATGGAGTAACAACTCCAAGTATACTAATGTCTAATCTTTTATCTTCTTCATTTCTTACAAAACTCTTCTTTTGTTCATCATATAACTTATTTAGTACATATTTTTTAATCTTTACTGATTGTTTTACTATAATGTCTTGTTGTTTATCTATTGTTTCTTGTTTTAGTCTGTTTTCTCCTAGCTCATCTCTTAATTCACTGTAAATTTTTAGCATTGCCTGATATGCTGCAAAAATAGCACTTAATGAATATATAGATACACCCTCAAACATCTCCCAAATGTCATAACTAACTCTTATTTCATTTTTTTCTTCCAGTATATCATTAACATATCCTTGTAAAAATTTTACAGCTTTTTCTACCATTTTTAAATTATCTTTTAAAAACTTTTTATCCTTTGTTCTAGTATAATGGTCATAAACTCCGTAAACAATACTTGCTGTTTCATCTATTTGATAGCCCCAGCAAGGTGCTAATGTTCCATCTGTGAAAAATCTTTGCTCCCACATTCCATTTTTTGACTGTGTATTTTTGCAAAATACTTTATAGAATTTTTCTGTTTCTTTTTCCATTTTCAAAATATCTTGTGCTTTTGTAATATATACAGCATCTCTTGGCCAACAGTAAGCATATCTACCGCATTTTGAAAACTTTTCATCTACCTCCATTGCTGCAACCATTCCACCTGTTGTTTGGTTTGTAAGTAGTGGAAAAAGAAGTATTGTTCTTGTATAAATTTTTCTTATAAGCTCTTTATATGTATTTCCTTCTATAATAAAGTCCATATGACTTATTATATATTTTCTCCAATATTTTTTAGTATTTTGTAGTTCTTTTTCTGCATCTATTTTTCTTATTTTTTCTATTTGACTTTCTATGTCTTCAAAATTATTTTTTTCTCTATTATCAGAAACATATATATAAATACTAAACTCTTTTTTATCATTAGGGTTTAATACACCTAAATCATAACTTACAGCTGATGAATTTGACATACCAATATAATCTTTATCTTGCAAAATTGCTCCTTGTATTGCTTCGTCTGTGCCATTTATTTTATATCCATTCATTTTCAAGTCATTTGTTACATATGCCATATTATATCCATGAGAATATTGCAAAATGCCATTGTTTATTATCTTTGCACCCACAAAATTATTATCATCACTAAGCATTTTTGAATGAACTAAAAATTTTATATCAAGTGGTATATCATGCTCATTTATAAATGTATATTTTCGTATAATTATATTATTTGTCATGGGTACAAAATCAGTTTGTATCATCCTTAAATTAAAGTAAGTATTTTTTATTTCTGTTTTTAAAACATTTGTGTCTTCTATATAATGTTGTTCATATATATTGTTTACATCATCATGTAAATATATAATTCCAGAATCATTTATCTTAACTCCCATATGCATAAAATCTATATATTGTCTAAAATCAATATTGGGATAGCAAACTCTAACTATTTCTCCTTGTTTTGTTAATCCTACTCTTAATTCTTTATTACCTATAATAGCATCATTTTGGTACGTTTTCATTAATTTTTATCTTCCCTTCTTCTTCTGTCTAATCAATAATTTATTCTATTATACTAACAATAATATTTTCAATTTCTTTTAGTTTAAGTCTTATACTATCGATTTCAGTTTCTTTAATTTCATTTGTTAATATCTCATTTTTCAATATGTTTTCCATATCTGTCATTTCATCTTTTAATACTTTTACCTTGTTTTCTATTTCAAGTTTTTCTAATCTCTTAGTAGATTCTAATTCTAGTCTTCCTTCTAATTTTACTTGATTTTTCTCTACCTTATATATTTCTCCATATTTAGGTATAGTAACTGGTATATTAGTTTCTTCTAAGATTTTTTCTTTTAGAACACCTTGTGATTCTACTTCTCCATGTACTAAAATTATTTGTTTTGGTTTACTAATAAATGAATATATAAAATTCATAAGCCACTCTTGGTCTGCATGTCCAGAGTAACCTTCTATATATTCTATTCTAGCATTAACTGCAATTTCTTCACCAAAAATTTTTACTTTTTTAGCACCTTCTACTATTCTTCTTCCAAGTGTTCCTGCTGCTTGATATCCAACAAACAAAATAGTATTCTTTGAGTTCCATAAATTGTGTTTTAGATGGTGTTTTATTCTTCCCACATCACACATACCACTTGCTGATATGATTATAGAAGGCTCGTCTATTTCATTAAGTGCCTTAGATTCTTCTGCTGTTCTTGTAAATTTTAATCCGTTAAATTCTAGTGGATCGTCTCCGCTTTCTATCTCTGCCTTTACTTCATCATCAAATAGATCGTCATTTTGTTTAAATATTTCTGTTGCTGATATAGCAAGAGGGCTATCTACATATACTGGTGTTTCCATCAATAATCTATATTTATTTATAAATGATTCATCCTTTGTATTTTCTTTTATCTTATTTAGTTCATAAAGAATTTCTTGTGTTCTTCCTACTGCAAATGTTGGAATTACTACATTTCCTCCACCTTTTATAGTCTCATATACTACATCCAAGAACATTTTAGCTTTATCATTATTTTTCATATGTAGTCTATTTCCATAGGTAGATTCCATTACTAGATAATCTGCTGATTCAATCATTGTTGGTGATGCTAAAAGTGGTATATCGTTGTTTCCTAAGTCTCCTGTAAATACTATTTTTTCTACTTTTTCGCCTTCTTTAACCCAAACTTCTATTATTGCAGAACCTAACATATGTCCTGCATCATTGAATCTTACTGTTATATTTTCGTCTATTTCTACTAATTCACTATATTGTACACTTTTAAAAAGCTCTAATGAATTTACAGCATCTTCTGCTGTATATAGTGGAGGGAAACCTAACTTACCTTCCCTCTTTCTCTTTCTATTTTTCCACTCTACTTCCATCTCTTGGATATGTCCACTATCTGGAAGCATTATTGTACATAAATCGCAAGTTGCTTTTGTTGCATATATTGGTTTTCTATATCCATCTACATATAGCTTTGGAATTCTTCCTGAATGGTCTATGTGTGCATGTGTAAGTAGCATAAAATCTATTTCATTTACATCAAATGCAAATTTATCATAGTTTCTTTCTTCTTCCTTAGCACTTCCTTGAAAAAGTCCACAGTCAACTAAAAATTTTTTACTTTCTGTTTCAATCAAATAATTTGAACCTGTAACACCTTCTGCTGCACCTAAAAATGTAATTTTCATATCATTATCCTTTCCTTTTTATTATTTTGCAAATACTTTTATCTTTTTTCTATTTTTAACTTCGATTTCTTTAGAATTTTCTAGTTCAAATGTTAATTCTAAAATATCTCCATCATATATTTCTACTTCGATATTTTTATCATTTCTTTCAACTTGTACATTAACATTTGCTAAATTCATTATTCTAGTTTCAAGTAGAGGTTTTATTATTCTTATATCTGTTTCTAAGTCCTTAGTTATACTATTTATTGCTTTTAACTTATATAACTTTATGATTACCTTTTCTATTAATTCCTGAATATCGTCTTGAAGTGGTTCTACATCTTTTATAAATCTTTCATCATCATATACAATAAAGTTATAATATCTTAGAATGTATAAAAATTGTAATAGTTCTTTCTTTTGTTCTGTTTCATCTATTCCATCTATCTTTTCTTCTAAGCATTTTATAAATATCTTTTGAACATCTATTTTGTATCTTTCTTTATTCCTATCATTTTTTATTTCTTTTAGTAAATCAAGATTTTTTTCAAGTTTTTCCTTTTTTGCTATATACTTTTTAGCATCTAGCAATTCATTTGCTTCTTCTATATCATGTAGTGCTTTCTTTCTTTCCTTTTTTAAGATTCCTGCTAAATTTTCTACGCTAAAAATCTTTTTATATTCAGATAAAGAAGCATTTCTTTTTTCAAATTCCTTAGCAAGTAAAATTGGATCATTTAGCATTCTATCTATTTTTTTAATTTCCTTTGCACTATCCTTTTTTGCTTTTGTAAGTTCTATAACTAAGTTTTCTTTGTCGTTAAGCCTTGTAAGCTCTTTTTCATCCCAAGCCTTTTCATCTTCTAGTCTTGCTTTTTCATTTTTATTTCTTTGAGTACAAATTATAATCGATATCTTGTAGATTAATTTTAGTAATTTTTCTATTTCTTCTGAATCATACTCTGATTTTAATTTTTCTTCAAATTTTTCTAATAATTCTTTTTGATATTCTTCTTTCATCCAATTATCTAAAAAGTCAAACCCAAGAAGGATCAATAAATTTTGATATATAAGATTACAGTCAATATTACTTATTTCACTTGGTAAAGTATTCCATGACCAAGCATTAAAATCACGTATTATCTCTATATTATTTATATCTCTTCCTTCGTTTAAAAGCTCTGGTAAAGCTATTCTAATAATATTGTATTTTTCATCTAAGTACATTTTTGTATCATTCATTTTGAATAATGCAAAAAGCATAGCTCTTTCTGATGGAAATACCTCGATAGTTTTTGCTATCGTATCAACATTGCATAATTCGTGATTCTCTATAAGTTTTTCTCCTTCTTCTGTATTTGGCTTTGCAAGTTCTATTTTATCGCATTTATTTATTATACTAATAATATTTTCTACATACTTATTTTTATTTTCTACGTTTATCTTGATATTTGCATAATCATTATATGATGTAGTTATTTTGTATAACATACTAAGTAGGAGATTTTTTACATCTCCTGAAAATCTTTTCTTAGATAAAACTGTTTCTAACTTATTATTGTTACTTTGGAACATTGATAAAATATCATTTGTTTTCATTAGATCTTTCCCTTTCTTAAAGGTTTATTCTTCTGTATTATTATTTGTTACAGGCTCTGTACCCATTTTTAGTTCTTGCCATCTTTCCTTAGTTATCAATACTTCCCTTGGCTTACTTCCTTGATAGCCTGAAATTATTCCTCTTTCTGCCATTTGGTCTATTATTCTTCCAGCTCTTGCATATCCAACTTTTAATCTTCTTTGTATAAATGAAGTTGAAGCCTGTCCATATTCTATAACTTCTTCTATTGCTTCATCTAGTTTTGGATCTACATCATCTGCTTCTTCGTCTTCTTCTATTTCTTTATCTGTTTTATTTGCATTTTCTATTGATTCGATTATATCTGTGTTATAGATGGTCTCTCCATCTTTCTTTAAGAAATCTACTATTTTTTCAACTTCTTTGTCTGATACAAATGTACCCTGTACCCTTATTGGTTTTGAGCTTCCTGTTGGATAGTATAACATATCACCTTTTCCAAGAAGTTTTTCTGCACCAGTCATATCAAGTATTGTTCTTGAATCTATTTGAGATGATACTGCAAATGCTATTCTTGATGGAATGTTTGCCTTGATTAATCCTGTGATTACATCAACAGATGGTCTTTGTGTTGCTATAACTAAGTGCATTCCCGCAGCTCTTGCTTTTTGTGCAAGTCTACATATTGCATCTTCTACATCTTTTGCTGCAACCATCATTAAATCTGCAAGCTCATCTATGATTATTACTATTTGTGGCATTTTTACATTTTGTTCTTCCTCTGTACCATTTTCTAATGCTTTGTTATATCCTTTTATATCTCTTACACCTTTTGCTGCAAATTTTGCATATCTGTCTTCCATTTCTTGTACTGCCCAAGCAAGTGCTCCTGCTGCTTTTCTTGGATCTGTTACAACTGGTATCAAAAGATGTGGTATTCCATTATATACTGAAAGCTCAACTATTTTTGGATCTACCATAAGAAGTTTTACTTCACTTGGTTTAGCTTTATATATAATACTTGTAATCATTGTATTTATGCATACACTCTTTCCAGAACCTGTACTTCCTGCAACAAGTAAATGTGGCATCTTTGCTATATCAATTATTACTCTTTTACCACTTACATCTTTTCCTAGTCCCATAGAAAGTTTAGCATCAGATGTTGCAAATTCTTCTGAATCAATTACATCTCTTAGATGTACTACTTCTGTTTCTTTATTTGGTATTTCTATTCCAACAGCCTGTTTTCCAGGTATTGGTGCTTCAATTCTTATACTTTGTGCTGCTAAGTTTAAAGCTATATCATCTGCAAGATTTGCAATTTTACTTACTCTTACGCCTTCTGCTGGTTTTAATTCATACCTTGTAATTGCAGGTCCGACAGAGACATCTTCTACCTTTGCTGTAACTCCAAAGCTATGAAGTGTTTTTTGTAATTTTAAAGCATTATCTGCAATAGTTTTCTTCTCTGATCTTACTTTTTTTCCACCATTTTCTAGTAAAGCAATTGGTGGAAATTCATAATTTTGGTCATCTACAACTTGTGCATGTTCTAACTGTAATACTTGTTTTGTTTTATCTTCTTTTTGTTCTTCTGTTTCTTTAAATAAATTTGCCTCTATAAAATCTGTTTGTTTAACTTTCTTATTATCTTCGTCCTTTTCGTCAAATGCCAAAGGTATATCGTGGTCATATTTTGCAATACTGCTTGTTTCTTCTTCGTCATCTGCAAAAGGATTAGGCATAATGGTTGAATGTACCTTTTTCTTTTTATCCTTCTTATCTTTTTTGTCTTTTTTCTTTGGCTCTACAATTTCTTCTTCCTCTTCTTCGTCATCTTCTTCATATTCTCTTGCTTCTCTTATCCTTTCAGATATAGAATCTATTAGTTCTGCTGGTTTTATACCAAATGTAAATATTGCAAGAAGTATAGCTACTCCTATCAAAACGACATTAGTTCCTAATGAGCCTATCATTTTTGTCATAGGAACTGCAACAAGTGCACCTATTACTCCTCCGCCATTATTTTCTGTTCCCATATCATAAGCTTGAGATACTATATTTGAGAAATCATCATCTACATTTAATACTTTGTTTTTGCTAGATAATTGCATTGATGTTATAAATGCACATACACATAAAATTATTATTGCGTATTGCATAATCTTTGGAAAAACGAATTCTTTTTCTTCTTTTATAAGTGTTATTCCTATTAAAAATGTTCCAATAGGCACTAAATATTTTATCCATCCCATTAAGCCACCTAACATTGGACTTAGGTGTTCTCCTATATATCCTGATTGTACATAAATTAATACTGCTAATAACACACTAAAAATCATAACAACAATTGCATGTATATATGCATCTTGTTTAGATTTTTTCTTTCTTGTAACCTTTCTTTTTCTTCCCATGTTCTTCTCCTATTTGCTTTTTTAAATCATATTTTTACAGATTATATTTTATCATTGAGCCAATCAAATTGCAATGTTTTTGGAAAAATAATAGAAAAATGTTTTGGAACATTAGAAATATAAAAAGTCAGTGAAAATTTTTATATTTCACTGGCTTTTATCCGTATAAATATAATTTTTTATTCTAATATTTAATACTTTTTAGCTTTTTTAATATTTACCTAAGCTCCTCTATTCTCTTCTCAACTGTTTCTAGCATTTCTTTATATTTTGCAAGTTTTTCTTCTTCTTCCTTTACTTTTTCCTTTGGTGCTTTTTCTGTAAAGCCTTTGTTAGATAACATCTTACTTGCTCTTTCAACTTCGCTCACAAGTTTTTCTTTTTCTCCATTTAATCTTTCTAGCTCTTGTTTTACATCTACTAATTCTTCAAAAGGTATAAACACTTCTATTCCCTCTTGAACAATAGATATTGCATTATTTGGTATACCTTCTTTGTTCTCTCTAATCTCTATATTATCAGCATATCCAAGTTTCTTTAAAAATTCTAGCGATTCATTTATTACATTTTTATATTTTGTTGTAACGAATATTAATTTTGTCTTTCTGCTAGGAACTACATTCATATTAGCTCTGATATTTCTTATATTAACAATTATATCTTTTAAAGTTTCGATATTTTCTTCTTCTTCGTTATATTCAAATTTATTTTTTATTTCAGGCCATGTATCTAGCATTATACTTTCTTTATCTACAATAAGTTCTCTATATATTCTCTCTGTAATAAATGGCATAAATGGGTGTAATAGTTTAAGTGAATTTACAAGTACATAGTTTAATGTATACATTACCTCTTTTTTGCCTAAATCTTCTTCGCTATATAGTCTTGGTTTTACCATTTCTATATACCAGTCGCAAAATTCACTCCATATAAAGTCATAAATCTTAGTTGCAGCAATTCCTATTTCATATTTTTCAATATGATTTGTTACATCAGCTGTTAATTTATCTAATTTATTTAATATCCATTTATCTTCTATGTGTAAGTTTTCTTTTTTATAATCTTTTAAGCTTTCATTAATATTTGCCAAAACAAATTTTGATGCATTCCATATTTTATTTGCAAAGTTTTTAGTTGCAACAGCTTTATCTTTTGAATATTTTACATCATTTCCAAGTGTCATATTTTGGACCAAAGAAAATCTTAAACTATCTGCTCCGCACTCATTTATTATATCCATTGGATCTATACCATTTCCAAGGCTCTTAGACATTTTTCTTCCTTGTGCATCTCTAACTAATCCATGCATAAATACTGTATCAAATGGAATTTGTTTTGTATGCTCTAAGCTTGAGAAGATCATTCTTGCTACCCAGAAGAAAATTATATCATAAGCTGTAACTAATGTATTTGTTGGATAGAAATATTTAAAATCTTCTGTTTCATTAGGCCATCCCATTGTTGAAAATGGCCAAAGTGCTGAGCTAAACCAAGTATCCAAAGTATCTGGATCTTGATATATATTTGAACTTCCACATTTAGTACATTTTTTTGGTTCTTCGCTTGCAACCATTATTTCTCCACAGTCTTTGCAATAATATGCTGGTATTCTATGTCCCCACCATATTTGTCTAGATATACACCAGTCTTTTATATTTTCCATCCAATGGAAGTATGTTTTATCAAATCTTTCTGGTACAAATCTTATTTTTCCAGATTTAACAACCTCTATTGCAGGTTTTGCAAGTTCCTCCATTTTCATAAACCATTGCATAGATATTCTTGGTTCTACTGTGTTATGGCATCTATAACACTTTCCAACATTATGAACATAGTCTTCTACTTTTTCAAGAACTCCTAAATCTTCTAGGTCTTTTACTATTTCTTTTCTTGCTTCATAAATATCCATTCCTTCATATTTTGGAACTAAATCTAGCATTATATTTTTTTCATTAAATACTTCTATTTCTTCTAAGTTAAATCTCTTTCCAGCTTCATAATCATTGAAATCATGTGCTGGTGTAAGTTTAACACAGCCTGTCCCAAATTCTTTTTCAACAAATGGATCTGCAATAATAGGTATTTCTCTATTAACTAATGGAACTACAACTTTTTTACCTATCATATCTTTATATCTATCATCTTCTGGATTAACTGCAACTCCTGTATCTCCAAGCATTGTTTCAGGACGAGTTGTTGCAACTGTGATATATTCTTTTTTATCTTTTGTATAATATCTTATATACCATAAATTAGTGCTTTCCTCAGCAAATTCAACTTCTGCATCAGATAGAGAAGTTTTGCAAGTAGGGCACCAGTTTATAATTCTATTTCCTCTATATATTGCACCTTTATTGTACATATCGATAAATACTTTTTCTACTGCTTTTGATAAGCCTTCATCTAGTGTGAATCTCTCTCTTGTCCAATCACAAGCACATCCTAAACTTTTTAATTGTCTAACTATTGTTCCACCATACTCTCTTGTCCAACTCCATGCTTCTTCCAAAAAAGCATCTCTTCCTATTTCTTCTTTTGTCTTTCCTTCTTTTCTTAGCTTTTCTACTACTTTGACTTCTGTTGCAATAGCTGAATGGTCTGTTCCTGGAATCCATAAAGTATTAAATCCTCTTAGTTTTTTATATCTTATTAATATATCTTGAAGTGTCATAACTAGGGCATGTCCCATATGTAGTTTTCCTGTTACATTTGGTGGTGGAATTACTATTGTAAAAGGAGTTTTTGTCTTATCTACTACTGGTGTAAAATATCCTTTTTCATTCCATTCATTATATAATTTTTCTTCAAATTCTTTTGGATCATATTGATTTAAAATGTGTTCCTTCATTATATAGCTTCCTTAATTAATATATTTAGGTTTTTTAAGGATATACCTATAAACCTTTTTTATATTTATACAATATTATTATTATTTTCTACTGAATTTAACTCATTATTTAACTCGTTTTCAGGTTTACTTTCAGTTGTTACATTTGTAGAAGTATCTACTACATTTTGTTCCACTGTTTGATTTGTATTTACTTCATTCTTATTTTGCTGATTAGTATCTGGTTGATTTGTGCTTGGTTTGTTTGTATCAGTCTTATTTGAGTTTTCATCATAATTTTTCCAAGGGTTGTTTGGATCTGGATCCGTAGGATCCCAATTTCTTAAATTTTCATAGCTACTTATCTTTTTTGCTGTTGGCTTTCCAAGTGGTCCTGGATTTGATGAATAATAAAATTCAACTTGTGTGCCTGACTTGCAATTTTCATATATCCATTTAGCATCTTCTACCTTTAATCTTATACAGCCAAGTGATGCTTTTGTTCCAAGTTTGTCATACTCCCACCATTCAAGGGCTGATTTGTCTTGTTTTGTATATGGTACAGAGTGGAACAATATATTTCCTGTTATCTTACAAGCATATTGTCCATAAACATTTCCTTGAAGTAATCTCCAAGTATATCTTATAGACATTTTATATACTCCTGATTCAGGAGTTGCATCTCCAATTGAGCAAATCATTGCTTTTATAGGAACTGTATATTTTCCCTTCGAATCTTTTTTATATACTGTAACTGTATTAGCCTCATTATTTACTTTTATATAATATGGCATTTCATAACTAATCTCAGTTTTTCCATCAGCAGTTGTATTCGTATCTACTGTATTATTTACCGCATTGTTCACTTCATTATTTTCATTTGTTTCGTTTTTATCCACTAAATTAACAACTAACATATTATTCTCTTCCTTTTCAGTATTTTCATTTTCATTATAGTATAATATATTATTGTTTTCATCATTCATTCCATTTTCTGAAAAATATATGATTGCTGTTATAAGCATAAGAATAATTAAAATAACCACAGAAAATAATGCTATAACAATTTTCTTTTTTTCTTTATTACTAATTTTTCTCCCTTGTTTCATAAATAGTCCAATCCTTTTTAGTTAAAATATATAATTAAAGTTCCTATAATTGCCATAATAAATCCTAATATCTTTAGTCCTGCTGTTGCCTCGTTTTGATCTCCAAATCCAAATAATTTTTTTGCTATTTGTCTTGCATCATATATTGATATGACTCCAAGTATTGCAAGAGCAAGTCCTATTATTAATACAATTAAATTCCACATATATTTTACTTCCTTAATTTATTTTCTTTTATTATTATATTATTTTTTAGGTGCATAAGTCAAGCATTCTGAGGTTTTTTCGTAATTTTATGAAACAATAAATTAAAATGGAAAATTTTGGATTTTTTTCATTTTATATTTTTTTGCTCAATGTATATTTTGTTTTATTTTTGTCCATAATATGTATATATAAAAGCGAATGACATAAATTTTACATTTATACATTCGTCTATATGAGTCTGATTCTATGGAGGTGTATTTAGCTATGTCAAACGATAAGAAAAATAATAATAACAACAATAACAACAGCAAAAATAATAAAAATAACCAAAACAACCAAAATGAAAACAATAATCATTAGTGATTACTTGTCCTATAACTATGGATAAAGCAAAATTCCAGAGAGTAATTTCTGGAATTTTTGCATTTGGAAATATATTGCATTTTTATTTTTTTATTGTTATAATAGAGAAAATAATTTTCTTATAATACTCATCGAAAGGAGCAATACTATGAATAGAAAAAGAATTACTATTATAACTATTATTTTAGTATGTTTTTTAATATATGTATTTACTCATAATTCTGATAATACATATATAAATTCTTCAAACCCTGATGCAGTAAATAGTATTATAGATCCTGAAGATATTAAAAATTCAACAGATAGAGCAATATATATCAATTCAATTCTATAAATATTTCTTTAAAAATTGTCCTGTATAACTTTTTTCATTTTTTACAACTTGTTCTGGTGTACCTACTTGTACTACTGTTCCACCATATTCTCCACCTTCTGGTCCTAAATCTATAATATAATCAGCTGTTTTTATTATATCCAAGTTATGTTCTATTACTATTATACTATTTCCAGTATCAACAAGTCTTTGAAGTATATCTACTAATCTATGAACATCTGCTATATGAAGTCCAGTAGATGGTTCGTCTAAAATATATAAAGTTTTTCCTGTTGCTTTTTTAGAAAGTTCTGTTCCGAAGTTTTACTCTTTGTGCTTCTCCTCCTGATAAAGTCGTTGATGGTTGTCCAAGTTTTATATATCCGAAGTCCTACATCAGCAAGAGTTTGGATTTTTTGTTTTATTCTTGGAACATTTGCAAAAAATTCTAATGCTTCTTCAACAGTCATATCTAATACATCTGCTATATTCTTTCCTTTATATTTTACTTCCAAAGTTTCTTGATTATATCTTTTTCCTTTACAAACTTCACAAGGTACATATATATCTGGTAAGAAATGCATCTCTATTCTATGAACTCCATCTCCTTGACAAGCTTCACATCTTCCACCTGGTACATTAAAACTAAATCTACCTTTTTGATATCCTCTCATTTTTGCTTCATTTGTTGCTGCAAATAATTCTCTTATTATATCAAATACCCCTGTGTATGTTGCTGGGTTTGAACGTGGTGTTCTACCTATTGGAGATTGATCAATATCTATTATTTTGTCTATATTTTCTATTCCTTTTATTTCCTTGCATTTTCCAGGTTTTTCATTTGACCTATTTATTTGTTTTGCAACTGTTTTATATAATATATCATTTACCAAAGTTGATTTTCCTGAGCCTGAAACACCTGTTACACAAGTAAATACTCCAAGTGGTATTTTTACGTCTATATTTTTTAAGTTATTCTCTTTTGCACCTATTATTTCAATTGATTTTCCATTTGATTTCCTTCTTTTCTTAGGAACTGGAATCTTTTTCCTTCCACTTAAATAATTTCCTGTTTCAGAGTTTTCGGCAAGTTTTACTTCCTCGGCAGTTCCTTGTGCGATAACATTTCCTCCATGTACCCCTGGTCCTGGTCCTATGTCTATTATTTGGTCTGCTGCATACATTGTCTCTTCATCATGTTCTACAACTAATACAGAATTTCCTAAATCTCTTAATTTTTTAAGTGTTGCAATTAATTTATCATTATCTCTTTGATGTAAGCCTATACTTGGTTCATCAAGGATATATAGAACTCCTGTTAAACTTGAACCTATCTGAGTTGCAAGCCTTATTCTTTGTGCTTCTCCTCCTGATAAAGTTCCTGCTGACCTTGACAATGTCAAATATTCTAGCCCTACATCTATTAAGAATTGTAATCTCTTATTTAATTCTTTGAAAATTGGATCTGCTATCATCTTTTCTTTTTGAGTTAATTTTAGATTATTTATGAAATCTAATATAGCTACAATCGACATATCTGTAAATTCTTTAATATTTTTTCCTCCAACCTTTACAGATAGGCTTTCTTTTTTTAGTCTTGCTCCATTGCAAGTTGGACAATCACTATCAGTCATATAGAATTCATAAAAATCACGCATTCCTTGTGATTTTGTTTCATTGTGTCTTCTCTCTAATGTTGGTATAACTCCTTCAAATGGTGCTCTAAATTTTCTTACCCCTGCGAAAGACTCATACTCAAAATCTATTGCTTCTGTACCTGTTCCGTATAATATCTTATCTAAAAATTCTCTTGGTAATTTCTTTATTGGTTTTTTGATATCTACTCCATAATGTCTTCCTATACTTTCAAAGTACATCTTAGCCATTGTTTCGCCTTTTTTCATTGTACTTGATCCAAACGCTTTTACTCCATCATACAAAGTCTTATCTTTGTCTGGTATTATCAAGTCTTCATCCATTCTCATTAAATATCCAATACCTGTACAAGTTGGACAAGCTCCAAAAGGATTATTAAATGAAAACATCCTTGGAGATAGTTCTCCTATACTTATTCCACAATCTGGACAAGCTAAATTTGAGCTATATAATTTTTCTTCCTTTCCATTAATATCAACTAAAACTAGATTCTCTGAATTTTTAAGTGCTACTTCTACTGATTCTGCTAATCTATTTCTTATCCCTTCTTTTATAACTAACCTATCTATTATAAGTTCAATATTGTGTTTTTTCTTTCTATCTAGGTTTAAATCGTCGCTAAGCTCTACTGTTTCTCCATCAACTCTTGCTCTTACAAATCCTTCTTTTTGATATTTTTCTAATTGTTTAACAAATTCACCTTTTTTTCCACGAATTATTGGGGCAAGTATTTGGATTTTTGTTCCTTCGTCTAATTCAAGTATATTATCCACTATTTGATCCAAAGTTTGCTTCTCTATTTTTTTGCCACAATTTGGGCAATATGCTACACCAATTCTAGCATATAGCAAACGAATATAATCATATATTTCTGTTACAGTTCCAACTGTTGAACGTGGATTTTTTGATGTTGTTTTTTGGTCAATAGAAATTGCAGGTGAAAGACCTTCTATTGATTCTACATTTGGTTTTTCCATTATTCCTAAGAATTGTCTAGCATAAGAAGAAAGACTTTCTACATATCTTCTTTGTCCTTCTGCATACAATGTATCAAATGCTAAAGATGACTTTCCTGAACCAGAAAGTCCTGTTATTACTACTAATTTATTTCTTGGTATTTCTAGATTTATATTTTTTAAATTATGCTCTTTTGCGCCTTTTATAATTATTTTGTCATTCATTTTCGCCTTTACCCCCATTGCTAAATATTATACACTATATTCTTATAAAAAACAAGAGTTTGTAAGTGATATTTACATAATATTAAAATTCGTTCATAATTTAAAATAGAAGCCATATAAAAATCACCCGAACATGCCGGGTGATTTTTGGATTTACTCAATGGTCTCAATGACGACCTTATAGCCGCCTCTCGGGTCAAGAACACATTTTGCGGGGTTCCACTTGCTCCTGGGAGAGCCAACCGCATAAGCATCGTTGACTGCCTTAACCTTCCGGGCTGCCTCGTCGGCATTATAGCCGACGTTACCCAGGTGGTTCGAGAATTCGTCTCTGCAATGTGCCATTTTAAAATTCCTCCAAATTTAAATTAAAGCCCTTGGCTTATTTATAATATAATTATACCACAAAATGCGCTTAAAATCAAATTTTTAGGCCTTAACTTTGTCAAATTCTAACTCTACCTTAAATAAATCTCCATCAATTCGTATATTAAATTTTCCTTTTTGTAATTCTGTCAAACTTTTAGCAATAGAAAGTCCAAGTCCGCTTCCCTCTGTTGTCCTTGATTTATCTCCTCTGACAAACCTTTGCATAAGTTCTTCTTCACTTATATTAAGTTTTTCGGCGGATATATTTTTTAAACAAACACTTACCTTGTTTATGTCTGTCTTAACATCTATATATACTCTTGAATCTTTTAAAGCATATTTAGCAATATTACTAAATGAATTTTCTATTATTCTATACATATATCTGCTATCAGCTTTGATATATGTTTCTTCTTCTGGGAAAGTTGTTATAATTTCTAATCCTTTTTCTTTAAACTTTTCTTCAAATTCTGCTGTTGTTTGATTTATTAATTCAGTTATTCCTATTTTTTCAAGATTTAATTTTACATTTCCTGATGACGCCTTAGATGCTTCTACTAAATCTTCTGTAAGTCTTTTTAATCTATGTGATTTAGTCTCCAAGATTTCTATATATTCCCCAGCTTTTTTGTTTTTTATATTTTCTTGTTTTAGCAAATCTACATAGTTTATAATCGAAGTTAGTGGAGTCTTTATATCATGTGATACATTTGTTATAAGCTCTGTTTTTAATCTTTCACTTTTTATTCCTTCTTGAATTGCATTTTCAAATCCATTTGATATATCGTTTATATACATTACCATATTCTTAAATTCTGGGCAAAAATCATCTGGGTTTAATTTTTTATCAATGTTTCCTTCATATATCTCTTTCAAATGTTTTTCTATCATTTCAAAAGATTTTATTCTTCTTATAATTTGATAAATAACATATATCGTTATACATGCATCTATTAAAAATGCAAAGAATATATTTCTAAAAAATATAACAACTATAAGTACCATTACAATAATATAAACAGATATCCATAGTATCAATTTTGTAGCATTGTTCATAGAAATTGCTATTTCTTTTGAAACCTTTTTTGAGGCATCATTTAGTTTATTAAATAGCTTAATTATTGCTATAGCTATTTTACCAAATATGGTAGTTTGCACTATCATATTTGCTTTTATTCTTTTTATGAAGGTTGTTACACTTATCATAACTACTGTATATATTACTAAATAAGCACATATTATTGAACTAATACATAACTTATAATACTCTTGACCAAAAAATCTATTTATTATATGCGATATAACTATTACAGTTACATATATTGCTAACCATGCTATTGTTAAAATTATTTCAAGTGGAATTTTGTCTAAATCATTTATATCTATTTCTTTTTTGCCTTTTGTATGCCCGATGCTAATTATTAAATAAACTACTATTATTATCGAAAACACTGCACATATTGGGATACTAGTATATACTACATTTTCGTAATTTCTAATAAATTTTAATGCACTTACTATTTGACCTTCTGCATTTTCCATGCTAAACTCTTTTGTATATACTGCATAAATTTCATAATCTTCAAATTTTGCTGTTTGTACCTCTGTTGATTTATTATTGTTATTATAATAAGAGTGGTCAAGTAATCCTTTATAATAATTAATGTAATAGTTCAATGGATTTGATTTTAAATTTCCATTGATAGAAACTAAATGCTCTCCTTCTTCATTATTTATATAGTTTTTAATTCCATCAATAGTAGTTTCTGAAGATACATTTGTAATTGCCTTATCTTTATATATAACTAAAAATAGATCTTTTTTTAAGCTTATACTTGAGTAATTTTCACTTGTTCTATATAAAAGTCTTGTTTTATTGTCCATTGTACTATAATCTGACTGACTATATATTAAATCATAAGTTACTTCTTGTAAATTACTCATATATTTTTTTGCAAAGTTATTTGAGTCAAAGTATGAATCACTCATCATATAGTCATACTCTTCCCTTATGTCGGTATATGCAAAAGACATAACTATTATAAGGATAAGTATTGGTAAAACTATGTAACTTATTGTTTTTAAGATTTTATTATCTCTCATATATCTTTAACATCCTTTCTACAATTTTTCAACTTTATAACCTATCCCCCAAATAACTTTTAAATATTTTGGTTCTTTTGGGTTTATTTCTATTTTTTCTCTTATATGTCTTATATGTACAGCTATTATATTTTCTGCACCATACGCCTCATCTTCCCATACATTTTCATAAATCTGTTCTATTGAATAAACTTTGCCTTTGTTTTTTGTTAAAAATTTCAGTATGTTATATTCTGTTGGTGTAAGCTTTACTTCCTTTCCATCAACTATTACTTTTTTTAAGTCATCATCAATTATGAGTTCTCCTGATGCATATATGTTTTTGCTTCCTTCATTAACTGCACTTCCAAGTTTTGTATATCTTCTTATACAAGAATTAACTCTCGCAATTAGTTCTAATGGGTTAAATGGTTTTGTCACATAATCATCTGCTCCCAAATTTAATCCTTTTATTTTATCTTCATCTTCTGATTTTGCAGATAGCATAATTACTGGAATAGATTTTTCTTTTCTTATTTCTTCGATAGTTTCTATTCCATCTTTTTTAGGCATCATTATATCTAATATAATAAGATGTATTGTGTTTTCTTTTAGTATCTTTAAACACTCTTCTCCATCATAGGCTTTTAAGACATTGTAATTTTCCTTTACTAGATATATTTCTATTGCCTTTACAATTTCTTTATCATCATCACAAACTAATATATTGTACATAATCTTTCTCCTTCTATTATATTATAACAAATAATTTATTAAGAAAAAATAGATAGTTTATTAATTTTTTCTTAACATGCCTTAAAGAGCATAAAAAAAGAAGAACATCTAAAAAGATGTTCCGCTTCTACTTAAAATATATTATTCCTCTTCTTTTTTTGTTTCTTCTGAATCAGCTTCTTTAACTGGTTCTTCTTTAACTTCTTCTACTGGTGTTTCTGATACTGTATCAACAGTTTCCTCTACAACTGGATTTTCTGTTTCAACAGCAGATTTTTCAACTTCTTCTGCTTGAGCAGGTTCTTCTTCTACTTCTTCTGCTGGTGCTTCTTCTACTACTGCTTCTTTAACTTCTTCTACTGGTGCTTCCTCAACTGGAGTAGCCTCTTCTACTACTTCCTCTTGTACAGGTTCTTCTTCTACTTGCTCTTTTAAAACTATTTCCTTAGTTTCAATTTTAGCTCCAACCTTCTCTTTTGTTCTAGCAGATTTACCTATTCTATCTCTTAAATAGAATAGTTTAGCTCTTCTTGCTTTACCTACTCTTACTACTTCTACTTTCTCTACCATTGGTGAATGTAAAAGGAATGTCTTTTCAACACCTACTCCGTAAGAAATTTTTCTTACTGTAAATGTTTCATTTACTCCTCCACCTTGTTTTTTAATTATAATTCCTTCGAAAACTTG